>JAQXIT010000001.1 GCA_029007925.1 Bacillota bacterium
GCGGGAATGCCTGCGGCGGTTGGATTTGCTCTTCGCGCCGGCGGGCTTTTCGACGCTTTCCGCCGGAGCGGGGCGCGCAGGCGCTTCCGTCTCGGGGGCGGCGTCCCGGTTCTGGCCCCGGTTTCTGCGGTTTCTGCGGCGGGACTTCTTACGCTCCGGGGCGGCCTCGCTTTCTTCGGGTTCCGGCTGGGGCTCCTCCACCACAGCCTCCTCCCGATAGCGGAAGCGGATGGGATCCAGACGGATCGTTTCCTCCGTCTTTGGCTCCCGGGGTTCCCGCTTGCCGGCGCCGGAGATGGGCGCCAGATCCGCCGGAATAGGCGGGTCGTTTTTCTTGGCCTTGCCGCTGCGCAGAATGGCAATGTCCTCATTGGCAAACACGGAAACGGTGTCCGGCTGTTCCTCCAGCCGTACCTTCACCCGCTGACGAAGCAGGTCGATCTCCACCACGGTTCCCCTTCCCTCCGGCGTGTCCACGAAGGACTCCGGCTTGGGCGCGGTGCGCAGCAGATCCTCGTAGGCGTCCTGCTCGTATTTCAGGCAGCACATCAGCCGGCCGCAGGTGCCGGAAATCTTGGTGGGGTTCAGGCTCAGGTTCTGGGTCTTGGCCATTTTAATGGAGACGGGCTGGAAATCCTCCAGGAAGCTGGCGCAGCAGAAGGGGCGGCCGCAGATGCCCAGGCCTCCCACCATCTTGGCCTTGTCCCGGACGCCGATCTGCCGCAGCTCGATGCGGGTGTGGAACACGGAGGCCAGATTTTTCACCAGCTCCCGGAAGTCCACCCGCTCGTCGGCGGTGAAGAAGAACAGAATCTTGCTGCCGTCGAAGGCACACTCGGCGCTGACAAGCTGCATATCAAGGCCCTGCTCTCCGATCTTCTGCAGGCAGACCTCGTAGGCCCGCTTCTCCTTTGCCCGGTTTTCGGCGATGACCCGCTCATCCTGCGGTGTGGTCAGCCGCAGAACATTGCGCAGAGGCGGAACCACGTCCTTCTCGGGAACTCGGTGGTTGCCGCCGGCGCAGATGCCGAACTCCGGCCCCCGGGCGGTGTCGATGATGACATGGTCGCCGGTTTTGATGGTCAGCCCGTTGGGGGCAAAATAGTAAACCTTCTGGCCGGGGCGGAACTGGATGTCCACGACCTCCACGGCAGAGGGGGATGTGACTTGATTTTCCATGGTGTACTCCTTCTTATGGCGGAATTTGGATTAGATACGCAGCGCCCACTCCAGCCAGCCGCAGACCGCGGCGGGGGAAACATTGCCCTGGGCGTATTCGACGGCTTTGTTCAGGCTGCGGATGGCCTCCGACAGCTCCCGGGAGCTGCGGCAGGCACCCAGACGCCGGGCCAGCGGACTGGGCGCCGGGATCCCCGCCCGGCAGGCAAGGCCGCTCTCCAGCAGCCCCCGCCACTGGTTCAGCACCGGAATGAGCTGATCCCGCTTCCATTTTTCCATGGGCACCAGGGTCTGCAGCAGCCGCAGGGTGTCTCCGGAGGCGAAGCTCTCCGCGAAGCCCTCGGTCTGAGGCGGAAGGGCATCCCCCTCCGACAGCAGCTTCCCGGCCTGTCCCAGAAAGCCGCCGCTGCGGGCAATGGCCGCGGAAACATCCTCCCGGGAAGCCCCGGGAAATTGTTTTTCCAGTGCCTGACGGAGGACGGCCTCCGGCAGCGGATTCAGCGTCAGCTCCGTGCAGCGGGAGCGGACGGTGGGCAGCAGGCGCTGGGGATTGTCGGTAATCAGCAGGAACACGCCGTAGGCGGGCGGCTCCTCCAGCACCTTCAGCAGGGCGTTCTGTCCCGGCAGGCCCATGTCCTGGGCCCTTGGGAACAGATAGATCTTGTGGTCGGATTCGTTGGGCTGGATATAGATGTCCGCCCGGGCCTGACGGATCAGCTCCACCGGAACGGTCTTTTTCTCGGGATCGTCCACGGTGATGAAGTCGGGATGGTTCCCGTCCATCACCTTGCGGCAGACGCCGCAGGAAAGGCAGGGCGCATTCCGCCCCCGGCACAAAATGGCGGCGGCCAGCAGCCGGGCCAGCGTATGCCGCCCGGAGCCCTCCGGCCCGGAAATCAGATAAAAGTGGGAAATATGCCCGTTTTTCAGGCTGCGGCTCAGATTTTCCTTCAGCCGCTCATTGCCCAGCAAGCCCTCGAAGCCCATATTTCCCCTCCCATCGCGGAAATGATAACAAAATTCGGATCAGCCCCACAGAGCGGAAAGCATGGGAATGACCTGCTTTTTCCGGCTCATGACATGGGGCAGAAACACGGAATGATCCTTCGGCTGGAAGCCGAAGGCCTGCTGGATGGTATCGTCATCCCCCAGATAAATCAGCTGCGTGCCCTCCTTCAGGACATCCGTCAGCATCAGGATTACCATGGAGAACTCCTTCTCTTTTGCGGTCTTTCGCATCAGCTCCAGGAATTCTTCCTTGCGTTCCAGCATCTTGGGGCTGTCCACGCAGGTGATCTGGGCCACCGCCAGATCATGTCCGGCGATGTGGAACTCCTTATAATCGGAGAACAGCAGATCCTCCACCGTTTTGGCTTCCGTGGACGCGGAGAAAATCTGCCTTCCCAGCTCCTCCAGAGACACGTTGGCAATTCGCGCCATCCGCTCCGCCGTCCGGCGATCCCGGTCGGTGCAGGTGGGGGATTTGAACATGACGGTGTCGGACAGAATGGCGGCGGCCATCATGCCGGCCATTTTCTCCGAGGGCATGAGCCCCCGATCCTGAAACATGCTGGCAATGATGGTATTGGTGGAGCCCACGGGCTCATTGCGGACGTAAATGGGATTGGTGGTCTGAATATCCGCCAGGCGGTGGTGATCGATGATCTCCAGAATATCCGCCTCCTCCAGACCGGGGACGGACTGGGCGGCCTCGTTGTGATCCACCAGCACCACCCGCTTTCTCCGGGGGCGCAGCAGATGGTACCGGGTCAGCACACCCACCAGATGCTCGTTCTCGTCCAGAATGGGATAGCAGGAATCCCGGTGCTTGAGCATCTGCTCCCGGACGTCGTCCACCCGATCCTCCAGATGGAAGCAGACCAGATCCCGGGTGCGGCAGATCCGCCCGATGGGGGTGGACTGGAAGATCAGGCGCACCGCCCGGTAGGCGTCGTTGGGCGTGGAAATGACGCAGGTTTTGGTGGGGAGCCGGCGCAGTTCCTCGTCCAGCTCCGCCTGGCACAGCACCAGACAGCACACGTTCATCTCCAGCGCCCGGCGGATCACATCCGGCTGATGGCCGCACAGAACCACGCAGTCGGTACTGTTGAACATCAGATTCTCCCGGCTCTGGGGCAGCGCGATGGTCACCTCGCCGGAAATCACGTCGGTGCTTTCGCCGGCTTCGTTGATGACCTTGCCCTCCAGCACGGACAGCAGATTGAACAGCGGTACCTGATCCAGCCGGCCGGCATTGGCCAGGCTCATATTGTAGCTGGCGATGTCCTCCCGGGACAGCATACCGAACAGGGTGCCGTCGTCGTTGGCCACGGGGATGGCGGTGAAGGTTTCCCGCTGCTCCAGCAGCTTCCACGCCCTGTCCATGGTGACGGCGGCGGAAAATACCGGCGGCTTATCGAAATCCAGATCCCGCACCTGGGTGTACATACTGCGGATCCGCTGGGGAGCCTCAAAACCGAAGCGATCCAGCACGATCTGGGTCTCGTCGGAGACATGGCCCAGGCAGCCGGCTACATATTCCCGGTCGCCCAGAGCGTTGCGCAGGGCGGCATAGGCCATGGCGGCCACAATGGAGTCGGTGTCCGGATTGCGGTGACCGGTGACATAGATGGTGTCCATTGGATTCCCTCCCGAATTTGAGAATGAAAAAGCAGAAAGGCGGCTCAGACGGTGACCTCTCCCGCCAGATTCCGGTCGAAGAGGGCGGTGATCTCCTCCCGCTCCATGCCCTGACCGATGGCCCACATCAGCTTGGTCATGGCGGCCTCGGAGGTCATATCCCTCCCCTGAATCACGCCCAGCTTCAGCAGCCGGTTGCCCACCTGATAGACCCGCAGGTCGGAGCTGTCGTAGAGGCACTGGGTGGTGACAACCACACTGATGCCTCTCTCCACCGCCCAGTGGATGCCCTGAAAGCCCTTGCTCAGGAAGTTGATGCCGCCTAAGCCAAAGGCCTCGATGACGATGCCCCGGCATCCCATAGCCGTCAGCATATCGAACACGGAGTTCTTCATGCCCGGAGTCATCTTCAACAGAAACACATCCTCGCTGATATCCGGGCGAAGCCGGGCCTCGCCGCTGCGCTTGGGCAGCACCGACTCGTCCAGCTCCAGGCCGTGGTTGGTCACCCGGCCGGCATAGCGGGCGTTGATGCTTTCAAAGGCGGAAAAACCGGAAGCCCGAACCTTGACGGCACGGCACCCCAGCATGATCTTCCGGTCGAAGGCCAGAAACACGCCGGGCTTTCCCGAGGCGGCCATGGCAAAGGCGGTACGCAGATTGTCGGGGCCGTCGGACAGGAAATCCGACAGGGGAAGCTGGGAACCGGTGAACACCACCGGCAGATCGATGTTGGGCAGCATGAAGGTGACGGCAGAGGCGGAATAGGCCATGGTGTCGGTGCCGTGGGAGATGACGATGCCGTCGCAGCTTCCCCGGTGCTCAAAGACGCGCCGGGCGATCAGCTGCCACTGCTCCGGCTGAATGTTGGAAGAATCGAGGCACATCACATCGTCCACAACGATGTCGTAGTAGGTGCGAAGCTGTTCCAGCTCCCGCTCCATCACATCGGAGCGATGGGGCTCCAGCCCCTCGCCGCCGGGGACGGACGCGATGGTACCGCCGGTGGTCAGCAGCAGAATTTTCTTTTTTGTTTCCATGGAGCCGCCTCCGAAAATCGGTTTCGCGGAAGCGGCGGAGCCGCCTTCGCATAGCTTTCTACATTACATTATACCTTCGGATCGGAAAAATAGCAAGAAAAAATCCGGCGTCAGGCTGGAGATACTTGCTTTTTTTCGGAAGCCTCTGTATAATCAGAATACAAATTTACAATCGGAGGGCAAGAAAATGAATGTTCTGGTCACCGGCGGTGCCGGCTATATCGGCTCCCACACCTGCGTGGAGCTGCTGGAAAGCGGCTACGATGTGGTCGTCATCGACAATCTGTGCAATTCCAATTCCGAAAGCCTGCGGCGGGTGGAGCGGCTCACCGGCAAGTCCGTGAAATTCTACGAGGGCGACGTCCGGGACGAGGCGCTGCTGAAAAAAATCTTCGCGGAAAATGACATCGGCTGCGTCATCCACTTCGCGGGACTCAAGGCCGTAGGCGAGAGCGTCGCCAAGCCCTGGGAATACTACGACAACAACCTGAATGCCACCCTGGTGCTGACCAAGGTCATGAAGGAAGCGGGCCGGAAGAATCTGATCTTCTCCTCCTCCGCCACGGTCTACACCGCCGACAACGAGATGCCCCTGCGGGAAACCAGCCGCACCGGCAACTGCACCAACCCCTACGGCTGGACCAAGTACATGACCGAACAGATCCTCAGCGGCATCTGCCATGCGGACACAAGCTGGAGCGTGTGCCTGCTGCGGTATTTCAACCCCATCGGCGCCCATGAATCCGGCCTCATCGGCGAGGATCCCCGGGGAATTCCCAACAATCTGATGCCCTTCATCACCCAGGTGGCGGTGGGACGCCGGGAAAAGCTCAGCGTGTTCGGCAACGACTACGATACCCCCGACGGCACCGGCGTCCGGGACTACATCCATGTGGTGGATCTGGCCAAGGGTCACGTGGCGGCGGTGAAGTATGTGACGGAGCATTCCGGCTGCGAGGTGTTCAACCTGGGCACCGGCACCGGCTACAGCGTGCTGGATATGGTGCATACCTTCATCGATGTCAACCGGGTGTCCGTTCCCTACGAGATCGTGGCGCGCCGCCCCGGCGACATTGCCGTGTGCTACGCCGATCCCGCCAAAAGCGCCGAGAAGCTCCACTGGCGGGCGGAGAAAACGCTGGCCGATATGTGCCGGGACTCCTGGAACTGGCAGAGCAAAAACCCCATGGGCTACGGGGAATAACGGAAAAAATCAGGCTCCCTCACATGAGGGAGCCTCGTTTTATTCATGGGCGGAGTCCAGCGGGCGCAGGACGCTGAATTCGTCGAATCGGGTGTCGCCGGAATCCGTCAGGAACACCACATGGGCGCCGGCATCCTCAAAGCCCGCCTGACCGGCAAGGCTTGCCGCGTCGGCGGCGGACACGCCCTCCAGATACAGCCGGGTGCGCCCCTCCGGCAGAGTCAGATCCGCGGCGGTGCGGGTGAAGGAAACGGCGAAGGTATCCGTGGAGCAGGTTCTCACCAGCTTGGCGGCGGTATCCGTCAGCGCCTGAAGGGGATCCCCTTCAAAGGCGATCTTGTCGGTTTTCGGAAAACGGTAGTCCGCGAACACCACCTCGTTGAAGCCCTTGCTCCGGATCTCCGTGACGGTCTGGATCAGGTAGGTCAGGGTTCCGTCGGAGGTGGGATTCAGCCAGTAGCAGGGGCCCTCGGTATCCAGCCACAAAGAGCCGTTGCCCCCCTTCCGGGGCAGGCCGTAGGGTACCCGCTGGGTCTGATCCGCCAGAATGTAGTCGTACTCCTGAAAGGCCGGGATCCGGGCGATCAGATAGTGTCCTCTGCTTTTCAGCCCGGCGATGAGCGTGTCCATTTTTGTCACGTCGAATTTTTCCGACTGCATTCCCACGGAGGTGGTATAGTAAGACCAGCTCCGGACATCCTTGATATTCAGCAGGATCACACTGCCGCCGGGCAGCGCCTCCAGCTTCTGCTTCACGCCGTCAAAATCCGCCAGAAGCTCCTCCAGCGTCACATAGTAGCCGCTGAAGCGCACCAGCTCCGTATTCACCGGCGTATCGTCGCCGCCGGCGGAGCCGTAGTGGATCTCCACGGTCTCCATGGGCTCCGGCGGCACGGCGGTCTCTCCCGGCGGATACTGGAGGGACTGCTGAAAGTCCAGCCGGGCGCCTTCGTACCGGTCGTAGATCACATACCGGTTCAGCCACAGCAGCCAGCACAGCAGCAGTGCCGCTGCCGCCAGAAGCAGCACCAGCACGGCAATGAACAGGCGGCGCAGCGCCCGTCTGGCACGGTAGGGAATCATCATAGGTGTCTCCTTTTCGCGGTGATGCACCGCCAATCCTCCTGCTCCCGCAGGCCGGTGACGGTGAGCCCGGCCTTTTCCAGCGCCCCGGTGACGTCGGTCAGCCGGGTGTCCAGAATGCCGGAGCAGATCAGGGTGCCGCTGTCCCCCACAAAGGCGGGCAGCACCGGGGCAAGGCCGATGATTACATCGGCCACAATGTTGACCAGAACCAGATCGTAGGTTTCCCGGGCCAGCCGATCCATCAGGGGGCGGTCGGTGACTACGTTTCCGGTGAGCGCGGTAAATTCCGGGGCGCCGTAGCCGTTGTAGGCGGCGTTTTCCCGGGCGGCGTCCTCCGCCTTGGGGTCGATATCCACGCCAACGGCGCTTTTCGCCCCCAGACGCAGGGCGGTGACGGACAGAATGCCGCTGCCGCTGCCCAGATCCAGACAGCGCCAGCCCGGCTGAACCAGTTCCTCCATGGCCGCCATCACCATCTGGGTGGAGGCGTGCATTCCGGTGCCGAAGGTAAGGCCGGGATCCAGAATCACCGGCAGCCGCGCTCCGTGGGGCTCGCCGCCAAGCCAACAGGGCAGCACCACCAGCCGGGAGCCCACCTCAACGGCGCCGTAGTTGTCCTTCCAGCTCTCCTCCCAGTCCGTATCCTCCATGGCCGTCACGGTCATGGGCAGGGAAAGCCGCCGGGCCAGATCCCGCAGGCGGGCAAGGCCGGCGCCGTCGGAATCCTCCAGATACAGCCGGATCCGGGACAGTCCCTGAAGCTGCCGCTGCAGCGTCTCGTCGATATAGTCCCAGCAGGCCCGGTTCTGCTCCAGAAATTCCTCGAACTGCGTCTGATCCTCGATGACCAGATCGGAAAAGCCCTCCGCGGTGAGAATCGCGGCGGTTTCGTCCACATTTCCGGCTCCGGTACTGAGGGTGATCTCCAGCCATGCCATGGCGCGCTTCCTCCTGTGGGTGTAGGTTTTCCCCATTGTACCGCATTCCGGGAAAAATCGCAACCTAATTTTCCCGGAACCTCTTCCTATTTCGCGAAAAGTGATATATAATAAAGAAGCATCTCTCCGTTTTGACGGGTTTTCCAAGGAGTTCCTTTCATGATTCAAGTCTTTACCCTTTCTCCGGGGGTCACCCTCCGGTGCCATACCGACCGCCGCTTCCGTCAGGGATGCCTCAGCTTCCAGCTCGTGCGCCCCATGGACGGGAAAGAGGCGGCCATGAATGCCCTGCTGCCGGCGGTGCTGCTGCGGGGCAGCGCCCGCTATCCCGATCTGCGCCACATCACGCTGCGGCTGGACGACCTGTACGGCGCCTCCGTGGGCACCATGGTGCGCCGGGTGGGCGATTACCAGACCACCGGGCTGTACTGCGGCTTTATGGAGGATCGGTTTGCGCTGGAGGGCGACCGGATCCTGCTCCCCATGCTGGACTTCCTCCGGGAGCTGCTGCTGAACCCCGCACTGGAGGGAAACGCCTTCCGGCGGGAGTATGTCCGCAGCGAGAAGAAAAATCTCATCTCCGCCATCGAATCCGAGCGCAACGACAAGCGGGTCTACGCCGGCAGCCGGCTGCTGAAAAATATGTGTAAGGCGGATTCCTTCGGCATTCCCCGGCTGGGGGAAACGGAGTGGACAGCCAAAATCACGCCGTCGGCACTGTACCGGCACTACCGGCGGATCCTCCGGGAGAGCCGGACGGAGCTGTTCTATGTGGGCTCCGCCGATCCCGAAGGCATCGCCCGGGCGCTGCAAACGCGGCTGGCGGAGATTGACAGATGTTATGTTAACCTTCCCGCTCAAACGCCCTTCCACGACGCCGGCGGCAGCAGCGAAACCGAGGAAATGGAGACCTCCCAGAGCCAGCTCTGTCTGGGCTTCACCACCTCCATCACCAATCAGTCCCCCCAATTTGCCGCCATGCAGGTATTCAACACCCTGTTCGGCGCCGGGATGACCTCCAAGCTGTTCCTGAACGTGCGGGAAAAGCTGTCCCTGTGCTACTCCATCGGTTCCGGCTACTACGGCGCCAAGGGCATCCTCACGGTGTCCGCCGGCATCGACGCCGCTCAGGAGGAACGGACACGAACGGAAATCCTGCGGCAGCTTCAGGCCTGTCAGACCGGGGACATCACCCCGGAGGAGCTGACCGCCGCCCGGGAGGCGGTGCTGGCCAGCCTGCGCACCATCCACGATTCCCCCGGCGCCATCGAAGGCTACTACGCCACCGCCGCCCTCAGCGGCGCGGAGCGGACGCCGGAAGTCTACCGGGCTCAGGTGGAAGCGGTAACGGCGGAGGATGTGATTGCCGCCGCGGCCACCGTGAAACCCCACTCCGACTTCTTCCTGAAGGGGGTGGGCGCGTGAACGGACACTTTTACCGGGCGCTGGACGAAACGCTGTACACCGGCCGGCTGAAAAACGGGCTGACGGTGAAGGTGGTTCCCCGCCCCGGCTTTACCCGAAAGACCGCCTATCTGGTCACGGATTACGGCTCCATCCATCAGGATTTCCTGCTGGAGGGCCGGCAATACCACACCCCGGCAGGCATAGCCCATTTTCTGGAACACAAAATGTTCGAGCTGCCCGGCCGGGACGTCTCCGCCGAATTCGCGGCGCTGGGCGCCAACGTCAATGCCTTCACCAGCTACGACATGACCGCCTACTATTTCTCCTGCACCGACCGGTTCGAAGAGAATCTGCGGCTGCTGCTGGAATTCGTATCCACCCCCTATTTTCCGGAGGAAAGCGTCCGCCGGGAGGTGGGCATCATCGAGCAGGAAATCGCCATGTACGAGGATTCCCCGGATCGGGTCTACGAAAGCCTGATGAGCGCCATGTACCGGGAGCATCCCATCCGCGTACCCATTCTGGGCACCCGGGAATCCATCCGGGAGATCACAACGGAGCTGCTCAAAGTGTGCCACCGGGCCTTCTACACCCCCGCTAACATGATTCTGTGCGTGGTGGGCGACGCGGACCCGGAGGAGGTGGCCCGGATTGCCGGCCAGGTTCTGGGGGACGAGGAAAAGCCCGCCGGCGTCAAGCTGCGCCCCTGGCGGGAGGACATGACCTGTCAGGGCGACCCGGAACATGGGCGGATGGAGCTGTCCATGCCCTGCTTCCAGCTGGGCTTCAAATGCGAGGATCCCGGCACCGGCGAGGCATCCGTCCGGCAGGAGGTCATCGGAGATCTGGCGGCGGAGGCGCTGTTCGGCGAATCCTCACGGCTGTATCTGGAGCTTTATGAGCAGGGACTCATCGACTCCTCCTTCGGCGGCGGCTTCGACTCGGCGGACGGCTGCGCCCTGCTCACCTGCGGCGGCGACAGCGACCACGCGGAAGCCGTCCGGGACGCCGTTCTCGCCCGGGCCGCGGTGCTGGCGGCGGAGGGCATCCCGCCGGAGGACTTCCTGCGGATGAAGCGCAGCGCCCTCGGGCGACGGATCCGGGATCTGGACAGCTTCGACTCCACCTGCTTCCGGCTGTGCGCCTACCATCTGTCCGGCTTCGACTATTTCCGCTTCCCGTCGGTGTACGCCGCCGTGACGGAGGCCGAGATCCGGGAATTTTTGGGCAGGGTGGCCCGGAAAGAGCGCTGCGCCCTGTCCGTCATCGATCCCATGTAACAAAACGGCTCCGCCGTTTACGCCATACCGTATCAACAGGAGGAAATTACCATGCGCTATTATGACTATACCACCATCTCCATCCCCGCGCTGGGCATTCAATTCGACCCGCCCAGGAGCTTCGATATTGGGCCCCTGAGCATCCATATCTACGGCATTCTCATCGCCGTGGGTCTGCTGCTGGCGGTGCTGTACGCCTGGCGCCGCTGCAAGGACTTCGGCATCCGGGAGGACGACCTGACCGACGGCATCATCTGGGTTGTCCCCTTCTCCATCCTCTGCGCCCGGCTGTACTACTGCATCTTCAAATGGGAGGATTACGCTGCCAATCCCATCAGCATCCTGTACATCTGGCAGGGCGGCCTCGCCATCTACGGCGGCGTCATCGGCGCGGCCGTGGGCACGGTCATCCACTGCGCGGTGAAAAAAATCAAGCTGCCAGCACTGCTGGACATGGTGGCGCTGGGCTTCCTCATCGGCCAGTGCATCGGCCGCTGGGGCAACTTCTTCAACCGGGAAGCCTTCGGCTCCGAGACCGACTTCTTCCTGAGAATGGGTCTGTGGAACACCTCCATCGGCGAGTTTGAGTATCATCATCCCACCTTCCTGTACGAATCCCTGTGGAATCTGGCGGGCTTCCTGCTGCTGCACTTCCTGTCCAGGAAGCGGCAGTATGACGGTCAGATCGCCCTGGGCTATGTGGCGTGGTACGGACTTGGCCGGGCCTTCATCGAAGGCCTGCGCACCGACAGCCTGTACTGGGGGAGCTTCCGGGTCAGCCAGATGCTGGCGGCGGTTAGCTGCGTGATCGCCGTGGTGGTGCTGCTGGTGATGTCCTTCCGGAAGCACAGCCCGGAGAATCTGCTGGTCAATCAGGTGGCCGCCAGAGCGGAAGCCGAAGCGGCCGCGGCGGCGGAAGCTGCCGAGACGGAAACTTCCGAAGTGGAAGCCGTTGAGGCGGAAGATACCGGGAAGGATTCCGACGAGGCCCCGCAGGTCTGAGCCGAATTTGCAAAAACCCGGATCCGCCGCGGCGGATCCGGGTTTTTTGGTGATTACAAGGAGGCGCTGCTCCACCCGCAATGCGCAGAGCGGGGAGTTGGGAGTGGAGAGTGGAGATTTCCTGTCATTGCGAGGAGGTCTGAAAGACCGACGCGGCAATCTCATTTGAAGTCTTTGGGCAGGATTTTCATGAGATTCCAACGGTCGCTGCGCTCCCTCGGAATGACAGATACCACCGTAGGGGCGGCGATTCGCCCCGGGGTGCGTCATTATACGCCCAGCAGGGTCTTGGCGAACAGGAAGTACACCAGCAGGGACAACGCGTCCACAATGGTGGTGATGAAGGGACTGGCCATCACCGCCGGATCGAAGCCCAGCTTCTTGGCCAGCATGGGCAGGGAGCAGCCCACCAGCTTGGCGATCACCACCGTCACCGCCAGCGTCAGGCACACCACGCCGTCCACCAGCAGGCTGACGCTTTCGTTGCCCATCAGCAGCCGATCCACCAGCAGAATCTTCCCGAAGCACACCGCCGCCAGGCAGATGCCGCACAGAACCGCGGTGCGGATTTCCTTCCAGATCACCCGGGCCAGATCCCCAAACTTCAGCTCGTCCAGGCTCAGGGCGCGGATCACCGTCACGGAGGACTGGGAACCGCAGTTACCGCCGGTGTCCATCAGCATGGGGATGAAGGCCGTCAGCGCCGGCAGGAACTTCAGCGCGTCCTCAAAGGAGGAGATAATCATGCCCGTGAAGGTGGCGGATACCATCAGCAGCATCAGCCACGGGATCCGGTGCCGGAAAAGATCCAGAGGCGTACTCTTGAGATAGGTCTTTTCCGAGGGGGTCATACCGGCCATGATCTCCATGTCCTCGGTGGTCTCTTCTTCGATGACGTCCATGGCGTCGTCGAAGGTGATGATACCCACCATCCGCTCCTCGCCGTCCACCACGGGCAGCGCCAGGAAATTGTACTTGGCCAGCATTTTGGCCACTTCCTCCTGGTCGGTCTGGGTGTTGACGTAGATCAGATTGGTTAACATAATATCCTGAATCCTGGTCTCATCGTCCTCCGCCAGCAGCAGATCCTTGACGGTGACCAGGCCCAGGAGCTTCCGATCCTTGGCGATCACGTAGCAGGTATAGATGGTTTCCTTGTCCACGCCCTGCCGGCGGATCCGCAAAATGGCCTCCTCCACCGTCATATCCGGCCGCAGGGAGACGTACTCCGTGGTCATCAGGGAGCCGGCGGAATTCTCGGGGTAGCGCAGGATCTGGTTGATGGACTTGCGCATCTCCGGATCCGCCTGCTTCAGAATCCGCTTGACCACATTGGCCGGCATTTCCTCCACCAGATCCGCCGCGTCATCCACATACAGCTCGTCCACGACTTCCTTCAGCTCGTTGTCCGAGAAGCCCCGGATCAGCAGCTCCTGGGCGTCGGGCTCCATTTCCACAAAGGTTTCCGCCGCCAGCTCCTTGGGCAGCAGCCGGAACAGCAGGGGGATCCGATCCTCCTCCATGTCGCCGAACAGCTCCGCGATGTCGCTGGGGTACATCACCAGCAGGATATCCCGCAGGGCGGCGTACTTCTTTTCCTCCAGCATCTTGTCGATTGCCTTGGTTACGATTTCAAAACGTTCTGCCATGATGTATTTACCTTCCTTTCACAATGATTTGCAAGAAGGCAAAATACACCGGTCAGGTCGGAAAGGCCGCCACGAAACACGGCCGCCGACTACTTCGACCGGGTATATTGCCGCTGCCGCCGGATCCCATGGTGTTCCCTCCTTCATAAGCTGTTTTTCTTATTTTACGCCGAAATTTTACAATTGTCAACCTTGACGATGCTGCCGTTTCCGCGTAAAATAAATATTGGGATTTCCCGGCTGCCGGTGGAAGGAGGTCATTGCCATGATACGTTTCGCGGCGGAATCCGACGTTCCCGCCATGCTGGCGATCTACGCCCCCTATGTCCGGAACACCGCCTATACCTTTGAATACACGGTTCCCACCGATGCGGAATTCACCGCCCGGTTTTTGTCCTACACCCGGCAGTGTCCGTGGCTGGTGTGGGAGGAGGACGGGGCCGTGCTGGGCTACGCCTATGGCAGTCTGCCCTTCGAGCGCGCCGCCTACGCCTGGTGCGCCGAGGTTTCCATCTATCTGGCGCCCCGGATCCAGCGCAAGGGCATCGGCCGGAAGCTCTATGCCGTTCTGGAAGCCATTTTGTGGGCTCAGGGCTACCGGGTCATCTACTCCCTCATCACCTCGGAAAACCATGCCTCGCTGGCGTTCCACGAAAAAATGGGCTACCGCAGGGCGGCGGAATTTCCCGGCTGCGGGCTGAAGTTCGGCCGCTGGCTGGGGGTTGTCTGGATGGAAAAGCGGTCGAATATGGTCGAAATACCCACGAAAATGCCTGTCCCCTGGCGTTCCGTTGTGGAAAGCGACAGAAAACCGGAAGAGATTTTAGCCATTTTGTCCCTTCCATAATTCCAAAAAATATGGTATGTTATTCATGGATTTTTGCTGTATTTTACAGGCAGTAACCGTAAGCAAATGTGACCCCACATTTCATATAAGGAGCTGTAACTATGTACTTTCAGAAGAAACGCTGTATCGCAATGCTGCTGGCCGGCGGCCAGGGCAGCCGGCTGAAGGTTCTCACGGAGAACACCGCCAAGCCTGCCGTCCCCTTCGGCGGCAAATACCGGATCATCGATTTCCCCCTGAGCAACTGCGTCAACTCCGGCATCGACACCGTAGGTATCCTGACCCAGTATCAGCCGCTGGAGCTGAATGAATACATCGGCAACGGCCAGCCCTGGGGTTTGAACAAAACCCATAGCTGCGCCCAGGTGCTGCCCCCCTACGAGCGCCACGACAAAAAGAGCGGCTGGTACAAAGGCACCGCCAACGCCATCTATCAGAACATCGACTTCATCGAGCGCTACGATCCCGAATATGTGGTCATCCTCTCCGGCGACCACATCTATAAAATGGACTACGCCGCCATGGTGGCCTATCACGAGCAGCACAACGCCTCCTGCACCATCGCCGTGCGGAACGTGCCGCTGAAGGAAGCCTCCCGCTTCGGCTTCCTGAACACCAATCCCGACAACTCCATCTATGAGTTTGAGGAGAAGCCCAAGGTTCCCAAGTCCACCAACGCCTCCATGGGTATCTACGTTTTCAACTGGAAGGTGCTGCGGGAAGCCCTCATCAACGATGAGGAGAACCCCGAATCCTCCAACGACTTCGGCAAGAACATCATCCCCACCCTGCTCAATGCCGGTCACAAGATGATGGCCTACACCTTCGACGGCTACTGGAAGGACGTGGGCACCATCGACTCCCTGTGGGAGGCCAATATGGATCTGCTGGGCAAGGAACCCGCCTTCAACATCCGGGACGACGAGCGCAGCAAGATCTACGCCCGGAACAGCGCCCTGCCCTCCTCCTACATCGACAGCGGCGCCAAGGTCGTAGGCAGCTTCATCGCCGAAGGCTCCGACATCTACGGCACCATCCGTCACTCCATCATTTCCGTGGGCTGCACCGTGGGTGAGGGTGCCCTGGTGGAGGACTCCGTGGTGATGCCCGGCGTGGTCATCGCCCCCGGCGCCATCGTCCGCCACGCCATCCTGGGCGAGAACAGCCGCATCGGCCGCAACACCGTGGTGGGCGGCGCCTTCGGTGCCAAGGACAAGATGAAGATCAGCGTCACCTCCAAGGGCGCTGTTCTGGAGGACAACACCGTGCTGCTGCCCGGTGATATGCGGTAAGGGAGGAAACACGCTATGAACGTAATGGGCATTATCTTCACCAACGACGCCAATCTGGGTGAACTGACCAACACGCGCACCACCGCCAGCATTCCCTTCGGCGGGCGCTACCGTCAGGTGGACTTCCACCTGAGCAACATGGCCGCCGCCGGCATCCGCCATATCGGCATCATCTCCCGCCACAACTACCAGTCCCTGATGAACCACATCGGCTCCGGCGAGGAGTGGGGTCTGGAGCTGGAAGAGGGCGGTCTGGAATTCCTGACCCCCTACGCCATGTCCGCCACCGACATCTACCGGGGCAAGCTGGACGCCCTTCACTCCGTCATGGGCTTCCTGCAGTTCGGCCACGACGACGAGTATGTGGTCATGGCGGACTCCGCCGTGCTGTGCAACATCGACATGACCAAGATCCTCCAGTCCCACGCGGAAAGCGGCAAGGACATCACCATCGTCACCAAAGCCGGCATCGCCAACGGCAGCAAGCCTCTGGATCTGGCGCTGAAGCTGGATGCCAAGGGGGAAATCTGCGATATCGCCGTGGATTACGAGGCTTCCTCCGAATATCTGGCCTCTATGGACATCTTCGTCCTGTCCAAGAAGTTCCTGAAGGAGAAGGTGCGGGAGTTCATCGCCCGGAACCTGTTCCACATGGATCGGGATCTGGTGCTGGGTCTGTGGCAGAAGGGTGAAATCACCATCAACGTCTACCAGTTTGAGGGTGTCGCCCTGTACAACGACACCGTGGAGGAATACTTCCGCAACAATCTGTTGCTCATCGACAGCAGCGTCCGCGGCGACCTGTTCGGCGCCAATCACCCCGTTTACACCAAGGTTCGTGACCGGGTTCCCACCTACTACGGCGAAAGCTGCGAGATCGACGACTCCATCGTGGCCGACGGCTGCGTGCTGGAGGGCAGCGTGAAGGATTCCGTTCTGTTCCGGGATGTCCGTGTCTGCGAGGGCGCCCAGGTGGAAAGATGCGTGGTCATGAACGACACCACCATCGGCGAGGGTGCCGAGATCCGCTACGCCATTCTGGATAAGGACATCACCGTTCGTCCCGGCGCCAAGCTCATCGGAACCCAAAAGAATCCCATCATTGTCAAAAGAGGAGAAACCGTATGAAAATCGCGATTCTCGCCTCCGAGGGCGCGCCCTACGTCAAATCCGGCGGCCTGGGCGACGTCATGGAGGCGCTGCCTGCCGCTCTGGCCCGGATTCCCGGCAACGAGGTATACCTGTTCCTGCCCTACTACCATAAGATCAAGGAAAATCCCGCCTATCCCACGGAGCGGATCTCTTTCTTCGACGTGCGTCTGGGCTGGCGGGAGCAGTACGCCGGTGTCATGCGGCTGACCAACCGTACCGACGGCGTCCGGGTCTGCTTCATCGACAATGACTACTATTTCGGTCATCGCGGCGGCGCCATCTACGGCGATCTGGACGACGGCGAGCGCTACGCTTTCTTCTCCAAGGCCTGTCTGGAGGCCATGGATCACATTGCCTTCTACCCCGACGTGATCCAGTGCAACGACTGGCAGACCGCCCTGGTGCCCACCTACCTGAAGGCCCAGTACGGCAGCCGGTTCCCCTTCACCAAGTGTATGTACACCATCCACAACATCGAGTATCAGGGCTGGGCCAACGGCAGCTTCTTCGATGACGTGCTGGGGCTGCCCTGGGAGTACCGGGGCTGCATGGACATGAACGGCTCCGTCAACATGATGAAGGGCGCCATTGAGACCTGCGATCTGGTGACCACCGTCTCCGAGACCTATTCCCGGGAGCTGATGTACCCCTACTACGCCCACGGCCTGGACGGCATCATCGCCGGCGCCGCGTGGAAGCTCACCGGCATCACCAACGGCATCGATGTGAATACCTTCACTCCGGAAACCGACCCCAACCTGCCGGCGCACTTCAACGCCGACACCTTCTCCGCGGGCAAGGCCGCCTGCAAGGCCGCGCTGCAGCGGGAGGTGGGTCTGCCGGAGCGTCCCGACGTGCCGCTGATGGTCATGGTCACCCGGCTGGCCGGCCACAAGGGTCTGGATCTGCTGTGCTACATTGCCCGGCGGCTGCTGTGGGAGGAGGAGTGCCAGCTCCTGATTCTGGGCACCGGCGAAAAGCAGTACGAGAACTTCTTCCGGGATCTGGCGGCGGAATTCCCCGACCGGGTATCCGCCAAAATCACCTTCAATCTGGGTCTTGCGGCGCGGATCTACGCCGGCGCCGACATCTACCTGATGCCCTCCAAGAGCGAGCCCTGCGGCCTGAGCCAGATGAACGCCATGCGCTACGGCACCGTTCCCGTGGTGCACGCCACCGGCGGCCTGAAGGACACCGTGCCTCCCTGCGACGAGAACGGCGAGGGCGGCCTGGGCTTCACCTTCCAGAGCTACAACGGCGACGATTTCCTGGGCGCTCTGCGGCGCTGCCTGAACCTGTACCACCGCAACCGGGACGGTTTCCGGGCTCTGCAGCACCGGGATATGATCCAGGATTTCAGCTGGGACAAGCCCGCCGGACGGTATATGGAGCTGTTCCACCGGATGCTGAACCGCTGATTCCACCGCATTTTTCCGCGCCCCTCTCCGGAGGGGCGCTTTTCTTGTTTCCCTCCGGGCCGGTGCCGCTCCTTTGAAGCGAAAAGTTGTCATGCAACCGGTAACTTATACAGATAATGGAAGAAATTTTGTTAAAATTTTACTATGAACTATTGATTTTTACACTCATACATGCTATAGTAAACCACGAATTTGATGATCATCCATGTCACTGCGCGAGGCTCGTCCCGCGCCACTTTTCCCGGCCCGGAGGGTTCCGTCATGACCGACAACGAACTGAAACGTATGACCCGCGCCGAGCTGCTGCAGATGCTGATTGCCCAGGCCGAGGAGGTCACCGCGCTGAGGGCTCAGCTCTCCGATGCCCAGGCTCAGCTCCGGGATCGCCGTATTGCCATTGATGAGGCCGGCTCCATTGCCGAAGCCGCTCTGCGTCTCAACGGCATTTTCGACGCCGCGCAGGCCGCCGCCGGTCAGTATCTGGACAACATCCGGGAAATCAGCTCGCATCAGGAAGCCCTTGCCCGCCGGACGCAGGCCGAGGCCGAGCGGAAGGCTCAGGAAATCATCGACGAAGCCAACGCCTACAGCGTCAAGGTTCATGCGGAAGCCGATCAATACCGGCAGAGAATACGGGAACAGACCCAAAAGGACAATGCCCCATGAAAACCCATAACCCCGGCTCTCCGGAAGCCCCCAGCGTCACGCAGCTTCGGGCGGAGCTCAGCAGAGAAACATACCGGAAGCGTTACCGGCGAGTGCTGAAAAGCACCGTTTATACGCTGGTGGTGGTTGCCGCCGTCGCGGTGCTGGTGGCCACCATATGGATGCCCGTACTGCAGATCTACGGTTCTTCCATGTCCCCCACGCTCGGCGAAGGCGATATTGTGGTCTGCGTCAAAGGCTCGGATTTCAAGCCCGGGGATCTGATCGCTTTTTATCTGGGCAATAAAATATTGGTAAAACGCTATATCGCGGGTCCCGGTCAATGGGTCAGCATCGACGAAAACGGCAATGTGTCCGTAGACGGCGTGCCGCTGGAGGAGCCCTATCTGACGGAAAAGGCTCTGGGCGACTGCAACATCGAGCTGCCCTATCAGGTACCGGAAAACCGGTTTTTTGTTTTGGGCGACCACCGCAGTACCTCGGTGGATTCCCGGAACACAGCCGTGGGCTGTGCTTCGGTGGAGCAGATCGTGGGAAAGATTGTTTTCCGCGTCTGGCCCTTCGCGGGCTTCCAGGCTCTGACCTGACGGTACAGACAAACAGAAGGGGGTGAGGATCTACGAAAGACAAGTTGCTGCTTCAGGCAGCGGAATACAATCGAAAACATCGCCGCAGGCGCCGTTGGTATCAGCTCGTCATCTGTCTTGCCGCGGTTGTGGTGTTCTGCACCACCTACGCGCTGATCCTCCCTGCCATCACCATGGAGAAGACGCCCTGCGAGATTCCGGAGCATACCCACACGGAAGCGTGCTATTCCCGGGTCACCTCCGTCAGCCGGAGGGTGCCGGCGTGCTCAGCGGAGCGGCTTGGCCTCCATATTCACGGTGAGAGCTGCCTGGACGAAAACGGTACGATCACCTGCGGTTACGCCGACTTCGTGGTGCACACCCACGACGCTTCCTGCTATGACGCCGACGGCGCCCTTTGGTGCCCCCTGCCGGAGATCCCGCTCCACACCCATACCGATGCCTGCTGGGCGGAGCTCAGCGACGGGCCGGTTTTGATCTGCGAGCAGCCGGAGATCGTTCTCCACGAACACACGGCAGACTGCTCTGACGCAGACGGCCGCCTCATCTGCGGAAAGCTGCAGGTGACGGAGCACATCCACAGCGATGCCTGCTTCGAAACCGTGGAAGTCCCTGCGGATACGGAAACCCTGACCTGCACCAATGCGGATGAGGATCACACCCATACCGCCCTTTGCTATGGCACCTGGGAGCTGACCTGCGGCATGGAGGAGCACACCCACTCGGATTCGTGCCGCGCCGCCGTTACCGAGCTGGCCTTCACCGGATCGGACTTCACCGTAACCGTCCGCTGCGATTCCGGAGCTCTGCCGGAAGGCATCACGCTTTCGGTACGGGAGATCCCCATAGGCTCCGATGAATACCGAAGCTACTGCACACAGGCGGCGGAGGCCGTAAATGCCGATCAGAATTCCGCAGACACAATCGTTTTCGCCCGTTTCTTCGATATCGGATTCATGCTGGACGGGCAAAAGTTCGAGCCCACCGTTCCGGTGGAGGTGACCATCACCTACGCGGAAGCCGTGGAGACCGGCGCGGATGCCGAGAGCCAGGCCGTCCACTTCGGAGCAAACGGCATCGAGGTTCTGGACGCGGCCGCCGAGCGGAAGGAAGACGGCTCCACCAGCTTTACCCACACGCAGGAGGGCTTCTCCGTGGTGGGCAATGTGGTCACCACAGCCAACGCCACAGACATCGGGCCGGAATCCCTGCGGGTGGATTACTACGTCTGCATCGATGGAAGCTGGATCTGCGTTGGCTTCACCAAAACCGGCTGGTACGCCCACCCCAGCGATGCACTAACGGACTACAACCGGGATTACATCACCGTCGAACAGGCTGCCTCCGTTCTGGGCGCCTACGGCTTCTCCGGCGAAGAAGCGAATCCCGCCCGGCTGATTGCTTATCAGCAAAAAACCGGTCATCTCAACATTTATTCCGACACCAAGACGGTAACCGTCGACAGTCAGGCAATCATCCCCCTGTCCCGGAATACGGATCACGCAGGCTATAACCTGTATTATCTGCCTGGCAACAGCGCCGCCATCAACGGCTATGGCTCCACGGACAGCCTGGACAAGGCCGCCAACGGCTTCTACAACGTCAAGGTATATGATGCCGCAGCTTCCCTGCTCACCTCGGCGCTGGTACGATCCGGCGGCAGCTTCACTTACGATCAGGCAGGCAGCTGGCTCATCACCTATGGCAGCGGCTCCACCGCCACCGTCAATGGCACCGTCAATCTCACCGACATCACCTCCCCGGTGGTCATTTCCCCGAAGCAGACGGAGGATACGATGGTGAATCACACCGTCACCTTCAAGGTTATGGTGGACGGGCAATGGACAACCGTAGGCTCCCTGCCCCATTACTATACCGGCACCGTCAACGGTACCCAGCGGGCTTACATCCCCTCCGGCGAGGCCGCCCAGATCCTTGGCAAGTTCGGCTATACCGCCGGCACCAACCCCGGATATCATTTCGGTTCCGGCTACGCCGATATCTATACCATCTTCTATGCTTCCAACACCGACTACTGTATGGATATCAGCGGGAATAATCTGGCAGACGGTACCGTGATCCAGCTTTGGACATCCAACAATTCCACCGCCCAGGTCTTCCGGATCCGGGATGCGGGCGACGGCTACAGCTTTATCTCGCCCGTAGGAGACAGTTCCCTCTATGTCAACGTATACGGCGGCGGCTCCGCCGACGGAACCGCGCTGAAGCTGTCCACCGCCACTGACGGCGGTTCCAAATGGCGGCTGGAAACAAACGCCGACGGAACCACAACCTTCTGGTCAGCCAACGCGCCCGCTTCCACCCTGATTGATCTGGACAGCGGCAAGACTGCCAATGGCACCAAAATTCAGATCTGGAATAAAGGCGGCAACCGTTACTGGAAGCTGGCGCACCGCATCTCCAACGACGCAGGCGCGGAGGAAATCGGCAGCGGCTGGAAGATCGGCCTGACGGAGAAGAGCGACGGCGACATCGTCTGCTACTACCTTCCCGCCGAAACCACCGCGGCTTACAATAACACCCCGGAGATCCTTCTCTCCGCCGGCAACACCTTCTGGTCCGTAAAGGTTACGGACGATACCCACAGCGTCTATGCGGATGCGGCTCTTCAGGAGCTGGTGCAGTACGTTCCCGGCGGCGGTTCCGCCACCGTCACCGTGCGCAATGCCCAGGGTATTCTCTGGTCCTGCGTCGGCAAGAACGGATTACCGCCGACGGTGGCCTCCGACCAGTCCGGAGGCAACACGATATTCACCATCACGGATATCCGCCAGCCCATTGAGGTCGTCGCCACCAAAGCCGACCCAACCTTCACGGTGCAGTATTATGCCAATATTCCCCGGTATGCCACATCCGGCGACCATCGGCTGACGGTCATCGACACCTCCGCTGCCGCGAACAGCGGTACCGTAACGCTGCCGACCAACGGCGGCTCGATGCCCACCCGGTTCCTGTATCTGGAATCCACCGGAAGCAACACCGATCAGAACGCAGGCAATGCCACGCCGCTCTACCGGGTCAAAACCGTGACGGAGCTCACGAAGATGTACACCGAATCCGCT
>JAQXIT010000002.1 GCA_029007925.1 Bacillota bacterium
AGGGAACTGGAGAAGAAAAAAGAATCCCCCGCCAAAGCGGAGGATGAAGCAAAAGCACTGGTTCAGCGTTTCTTGGAAAGCGCCTGTGCCAGCCGGGAGCTGCTGGTCAGCCTCATTGAACGCATTGAACTCAGCGAGGACAAACAGCTTTATATCAAATTCCGCTTCAAACAGCTCAATTTACCGCAGTTTGGAGCGAATTCCTAACAATTCACCGTTTACAATAGCCGGGGCGGGATACATAGCTGCGGCTGATGCCCAGGCGTTCCGCCACCTCCCGCTGGCGGCGGGGCGTCAGACCGTCGAGACCGTAGCGCAGCCGGATGACCTGCAGCTCCTGCTCCGTCAGGCATCGGCTCAGAGCCCGGCGAACCTTCGCCGCCTGCTCCCGGCCGCTGACGATCTCCAGCAGGTCGTCATCATCGCTGATGACGTCCATCAGCGACAGCGCCGCCCCGTCGCTGCCGGTCTCGATGCACTCAGACAGGGATACGTCCTGACTGCTCTTCTTCTGACTGCGGAAATACATCAGAATCTCGTTTTCCACACATCTGGCGGCATAGGTGGCCAGCCGGGCGCCTTTGGAGGCGTCAAAGGTGGTGACCCCCTTAATCAGCCCGATGGTGCCGATGGAAATCAGATCCTCCTGATCCGAACATTGGGTGTAATACTTCTTCATAATGTGCGCCACCAGGCGCAGGTTGCGTTCGATGAGGATATTCCTCGCCTCCAGGTCGCCGCCGGCGGCCAGGGTCAGATAGTGCTGCTCCTCCTGGGCCGTCAGGGGCCGGGGGAAGCTGCCGGGAGAAAGCTGCAGCGAGTACAGCAGGCTGCTCAGCATCAGCCATACGGCCGTGAACATAGACTCCACCTCCGCTCTACCGTATTCGTCACAGCCCGTCCCTATTCCGTCCGTTCTTCCCTTTCTTTCTCCGGGAAATGGATATATTCTCCAATCCCGTTTCTTTTCCCACGATGATTCTTGACAAATATACACAAATTCGAATATAATGGATACCGGATTAAAATTGGGAAGGCTCTGAATGGGGCCACAGCCCAATCG
Organism: Bacillota bacterium; assembly: GCA_029007925.1. GTDB lineage: Bacteria > Bacillota > Clostridia > Oscillospirales > Oscillospiraceae > Faecousia. Next base: position 1,064 of record JAQXIT010000002.1, read on the forward strand.
CTCAGAGGTTCCTTCCCCACAGGGGGATCCTCTCGCGGGACGAATACATCGACGAAGGAGCTGCACCCATGCGGATTGCGATTGTTGAGGACGAAGCCGTATACGCCGACAAGCTGCGCGATTACCTGGCCAGGTATGCCCGGGACTTCGGGCAGGCGCTGGATGTCTCCTACTTTGCGGACGCCATCACCTTCCTGAACGGCTTCAAGGGGCAGTTCGACGTGATCCTGATGGACATTTCCATGCCGGTGCTGAACGGAATGGAGGCCGCCAAGCGGCTCCGGGCCGTGGACTCGGATGTGGTGCTGCTGTTCGTCACCAGCCTGGCGCAGTACGCCATCCGTGGCTACGAGGTGGACGCCTTCGACTATATTCTCAAGCCCATCCATTATTTCGCTTTCTCCCAGCGTCTGCACCGGGCCATCGGCAGGGTCAAAAGCAAATCGAAAAACTATCTGATCCTCAACGCCCGGGAGGGAATGCAGAAGCTGGACGTCAACACCATTTACTATGTGGAAAGCCGCGATCACGATCTGATCTTTCACGCCGAATCCGGGGTCTACTCCATGGGAGGAACCATGAAGGACGTGGAGCAGCGGCTTCAGCCCCATTCCTTCTTCCGCTGCAACAAGGGCTATCTGGTCTCCCTGCGGCATGTGGACAGCATCCAGGACGGCTGCGCCATCGTCCACGGGGAACGGCTGCTGGTGAGCCGCACCAGAAAGAACGAATTTATGGAGGCGCTGACCAATTTCGTGGGAGGTGCCGTGCTGTGAACATTCCCATCCTGGACATTCCCCGGATGTACACCGGCGTCGCGGAATGGATGGCCTGCATGATCTTCGCGCTCCGGTACAAGCCCCGCACCACGGAAAAAGGGAAGTACCTCGTCTGCGCCGTGGCGCTGGTTCTGCAGTGCGTATTTCTGGAACTGACGGACGATCTGCCCCTCTTCCTGTGGATCCCCTGCATGGCCGCCGCCGTGGGATTGATGCTGGTTCTGCTGCTGTTTCTGTGCGATCTGGATTTTAAGGCCTGCGCCTATACCTGCGTCCGGGCTTTTATTCTGGCGGAATTTACGGCGTCTCTGGAATGGCAGATCCACTGCTATCTCTGGCCGGACAATCAGGCGGTCTGGTGGCAACGCTGCTGCCTGCTGCTGGCGGTGTACGGCAGTGTATTTCTGGCGGCAATCCTGCTGGAGCGGCGGTGCGCTCCCCGGGAGGATCGTCTGTACGTCACGCCTCATGAGCTGGTGACAACGCTCATCATGGGTATCTGCGTGTTTGCCATCAGCAATCTCAGTTTTTATGTGAAAAGCACCCCCTTCAGCGGGCAAAACGCCAATGAAATCAACAATATCCGGACATTCTCCGACCTGTGCGGTGTCACCATCCTGTACGCCTACCATCTTCAGCGGATGCAGAACCGGGCGCAGCAGGAACTGAGCGCCATGCAGTCCATTCTGGAAAGCCAGTATGCCCAGTACCGCATGAGCCGGGACTCCATCGACATGATTAACCGGAAATACCACGATCTGAAGCACCAGATCACCGCCCTCCGGGCGGAGCCGGATCCCGACGCGCGGAACCGCTGGCTGGACGAGATGGAGCAGGATATCAAAGCCTACGAGGCCCAGAACAAAACCGGCAACTCCATTCTGGACACCCTGCTCACCGGCAAAAGCCTCCACTGCCAGAAGCACAGCATCGATCTGACGGTGGTGGCGGACGGAAAGCCTCTGGGCTTTATGAGCACCATGGATATCTGCTCCCTGTTCGGCAACGCGCTGGACAACGCCATCGAATGCGAGCGGAAGCTGACGGACAAAAGCAAGCGGATGATCCACCTGACCCTGACCACCCGGAAGCAGTTCCTGCTGCTGCAGGTGGAAAACTACTGCCCCGAGCCCCCCAGCTTCCGGGACGGTCTGCCGGTCACCACCAAGGACGATACGGGCTACCACGGCTTCGGCGTCAAAAGCATTCAGCTCACCGCCAGGAAGTACGGCGGCAGCGCCGTCGTTCAGGTGAAGGACGACTGGTTCATCCTGCAGGTGCTGATTCCCATCCCCGATGCCGCGGACAGTCCGGCAGCGGATTCCTGAAGGGCGGAGAATCCGCCCTTTTTGATTGCCAGCAGATTTAACAAAAAGAAAACCCAATTTTTGTGCATTATTTCCCGCCATTTTTCGGGCAAAATCGGCGTTTTTACAGTTTACGAAGAAATAATAACCGTTTGCGAAGATTCGCACCCTTTTTCGGGAATGCCGTGATATAGTGTGCCTGTCCCAAAAGAAAGGCTCCCGGGCGCGGGGGTCAAAATAATAAGGAGGAGAATCTACAAATGTTAGGAATCAACTTCGATGACGTGCTTACCGTCCTCGGCCTGATGAAGAACCATCTGATCGCCGCCGCGATTGTGCTGGTTCTGGCCATCGCCGCCACCATCGCCGTCATCAAACTGCCCAAGGCAACCAGAAAGCTGGTACGCGGCAACGCGTGGCTGGCCTTCGTCCTGGCACTGGTCATCATCATCAACCTGATTTTGACCGGCCCCGTTTACTCCATCGTCAACCTGGCGCTGGGCGACAGCGGTGACATCAGCGAGGGAAGCATCCAGTCTGCCACCGAGCTGTGCAACACCATCGCCCAGGAAGGCATTGTCCTGCTGAAGAACGAGGACAATATCCTGCCCCTGAAGAACACCAAGGTCAACACCTTCGGCTGGTCCTCCACCAACCCCGTTTACGGCGGCACCGGCTCCGGCTCCCTGTCCGGCGCTTACCCCACCGTCAGCCTGCTGCAGGGTCTGACCAACGCCGGCCTTACGTACAACACCACCCTCACCGAGTTCTACACCAATTTCCGCGCCACCCGGCCCATGGTCGGTATGTGGGGCCAGGACTGGACCATCCCCGAGCCCACCCAGGCCGAGTATGAGTCCGCCGGCATCTATGCCAACGCCCTGTCCTTCTCCGACACCGCGCTGATTATCATCGCCCGTTCCGGCGGCGAGGGCGCCGATCTGCCCACCTCCTACGCCGGCGAGGACACCTTCCAGGAGGGCGGCATGTTCGGCTCCTCCGGTGTCCGCTACAGCGAGTATGCCGACGATCTGGACGCCTCCAAGCACTATCTGGAGCTGACCAACCGGGAAACCGCCATGGTCGAGGCCGTCACCGGCAAGTTTGAGAACGTTGTCGTCATCATCAACTCCGCCAACGCCATGGAGCTGGGCTGGGTCAACGAGTACCCCTCCATCAAGGGCGTTCTGTACTGCCCCGGCACCGGCCAGTCCGGCTTCAACGCCCTGGGCGAGATCCTCACCGGCAAGGTGAATCCCTCCGGCAAGACCGTGGACACCTTCGTGGCCGACCTGACCGCCACCCCCACCTGGAACAACTTCGGCTCCACCTACTACACCAACATGGAGGATGTGGCTCCCGAATCCTGGGGCGAAAAGATCATCCCCAACTACGTCAGCTATGTGGAAGGCATCTACGTGGGCTACAAGTTCTACGAGACTGCCGCCGCGGAAGGCCTCATCGACTATGACAAGACCGTTGTCTATCCCTTCGGCTACGGCCTGAGCTACACCACCTTCCAGCAGAAGATGGGCGAAATCAAGGAATCCAACGGCACGCTGTCCGTGGACGTCACCGTCACCAACACCGGCGACGTCGCCGGCAAGGATGTGGTGGAAGTTTACTTCAATCCTCCCTACACCAACGGCGGCATCGAGAAGGCATCCGCCAATCTGGTGGCCTTCGGCAAGACCGGCGTCCTGGAGCCCGGCAAGAGTGAGACCCTGACCCTGACCTGGAAGGCCGAGGATATGGCCTCCTACGACACCTACGGCCACGGCTGCTATGTGCTGGAAAAGGGCGATTACATCATCTCCATCAATTCCGATTCCCACAACATCATTGACTCCAAGACCTACACCGTCAGCTCCGACATCGTCTACAGCGACGGCCGCTCCAGCGACAAGACCCCCGCCGTCAACCAGTTCGGCTTCGCCGAGAACACCGAGCAGATCACCTATCTGTCCCGGAAGGACGGCTTCGCCAACTACGAAACCGCCACCGCCGCCTGCACCTTCACCGAAATGAGCGCGGAGC
>JAQXIT010000003.1 GCA_029007925.1 Bacillota bacterium
GCTTGCTCATCTTAGCACATCCCGAGCCCCTTGTCAAGTGCTTTTTTCCTTTTCCTGACCTTTTTCTCGTTTCGCGCTTTCCGAACCGCCCCTCTCGCGGACAGCTTCGATATAATACCAGCCCTTCACCCTTTTGTCAAGCTTTTTTTCGCGAAAAAAGCGAAAAAAATCAGGGCTCCTTTCGGAGCCCTGAATGAACCGATTTTTACTGTACATCCTCGATCAGGCCGTAGCCGCCGTCGTTTCTGCGGTAGACCACCGCGAAGGAGCCTCCGTTGTCCTCGTCGCGGAAAGCGAAGAAGTTATGCTCCAGCAGGTTCATCTGCAGCACCGCTTCCTCCCGGGTCATGGGCTTGAAATAGAAGTGCTTGATCCGCACGATGCTGAGATCGTCCTCCGCCTCCTCGGGGGTGAAGGAGGTTTCCTCGACACTGCGGACGAAAGCGTCCTGCCGCAGACGGCGGGCCAGACGGGTCTTATTCTTGCGGATCTGACCCTCGATGGTGCCGACGGCCGCGTCGATGGAAGCGAACATATCGGAGGTGCTTTCATGAGCCCGGAACCAGGTGCCCGCGCCGTGGACGGTGAGCTCCACGTTGTTCCGGTTCTTCTCTACAGAAAAGACAATCAGGGCTTCCGCATCCTCCTCAAAGTAGCGCGCCAGCTTCATGACCTTTTTCTCGGCATAGGCATGAACGTTACCGGGCAATTTGACTTTTTTCTCACTGAACTGAAATTTCATATGCGGCAGCTCCTTTCGTATCACCGGTTCTCCGGTGTACTATTACTATACCACCGTTTCCCCGGAACGACAAGGGGGGCACCGTCAATCTTCGTCGGAATCTTCCTCTTCCAGAAGCTCCATCATGACCAGATTGTAAACCGGCTCCGCCTTCTTCTCGAAGAACTTGCTCAGCCGCAGTGCCTGCCGCTGATCCGGCGCCATGAGCTGCAGCGTCATCAGGTTGCCCATCTCATCATCCAGAGACATGACCACGGAGTAGTCGCCGCTCTCCCGGGGGATAATCTGAGTTTTGACAAAGCTGCTGCGGCGGATCTGCCGGTTGAACCGGGCGACGGCGTTCTCCGCCCGCTGTTTGACGGTGAAGGCAATGGAATCGGCGGTCAGTTCGCCGTCCTGACGGCCCTTGTCCGTAATCTCGAATTTGCCCTCCTCCACCTCCCGCAGGTGGCCGGATTTCACCATCTCCGGGATGGCGGTACAGACATCGAAATAACTCAGGCAGTCATCCTGATAGCACAGCTCGTAGATCTCCTGGGTTGTCATGGGGTATTGGGAGCGTGCCGCCACATACAGGATCAGCACCTTCACATCCATCATATCATGAATGAATCCAAGTCTTTGCATAGCAGTTCACCTCTCTTTTTATTATACAGAAACCCGATGGAAAATCAAGCACAACCGCAAATCCGGCAGCATAATCTGGGGCGAAAGGGTGATTGATATGAACGGAATCATTGTACATCCCGCCGGAAACACCGCCGCGCTCCGCTGCGCCTGCCGGGAGCTGGAGGATCGGGGCATTTCCGTGGTGGAAACGCCGGCGCCGGACGTGACCCATCTGCTGCTGCCGGTTCCCAGCTTCGAGCCGGACGGGCGGATCAAAGGCGGGGGAATCCCGGAACACATTCTGGCGGATCTGCCAGATACCGTAACCGTGGTGGGCGGAAAGCTGGAGCATCCCGCTCTGGAGGGGCTGAAAACCATGGATCTTCTGAAGGATCCCCTCTACACGGCGGAGAACGCAGCCCTCACCGCCGACTGCGCCATCCGCCTTGCGGGGCAGAAGCTCAGCATCGCTTTTGACGGCTGTCCCATTCTGATCATCGGCTGGGGACGGATCGGCAAGTGTCTGGCCGCCCGGCTGAAAGCGATGGGCGCCGATGTCACCGTCGCCGCCCGGAAGGAAGCCGACCGCGCCATGCTGCGGGCCCTCGGCTGCGGCGCCGGGATTCCCGACCGGCTGGAGGCGTCCCTGTGCCGCTATCGGGTCATTTTCAACACCGTCCCGGCGCCCGTTCTCTCCCCGGAGCGGCTGAGCGTCTGCCCGCCGGAATGCGTGAAGATTGAGCTTGCTTCCGTCCCGGGGCTCACCGGCAGCGGTGTCATCCGCGGGGGCGGTCTGCCCAACCGAATGGTTCCCGAGTCCTCCGGACGGCTCATCGCCGGCAGCTTTCTCCGGCTGGCCTTCGGAAAGGAGGCATCGGTATGACCGTAGGCTTTGCCATGTGCGGCTCCTTCTGTACATATGCCCGGGTGTTTCCCGTGATGGAAGCGCTGACGGCGGAATACAACGTCGTCCCCATCTTCTCCCCCGCCGCCTGGAGCACCGACAGCCGTTTCGGCACCGCCCGGGAAAACGTCCGCCGGGCGTCGGAGATCTGCGGCAGGGATCCGCTGTACACCATTGCCCAAGCGGAGCCCATTGGGCCCAAGAAGCTGCTGGACGCTCTGATCGTGGCGCCCTGCACCGGCAACACGCTGGCGAAGCTGGCACATTCCATCGCCGACACGGCCGTGACCATGGCCGTCAAAAGTCACCTGCGCAACGGCCGTCCCGTGGTGGTCGCCGTATCCACCAACGACGCGCTGGCCGGCGCCGCCGAGAATATCGGCCGTCTGCTGGCGAGAAAACACTATTTCTTCGTCCCCTTCGGGCAGGACGATCCCATGAGGAAACCCACCAGTCTGGTGGCGGACTTTTCCAAAATTCCCGAAACCCTCACCGCCGCCATGGAGGATCGGCAGCTTCAGCCCATCCTGCTGTAATCGGAAAGTCTCCCGGGGTCCCGCCGCAAAAAATGCAAAAGCCGGGATCCCGGGAGTGGACAAACCGGCAAAAATATGATATTATATGGTATCATTGTCTGACTGCGCGCAGGAGGTTACCGAAAATGGGCAAACTGATTGTAATTGAGGGCACCGACGGCTCCGGGAAATCCACCCAGTTCCGGGCTCTGACCCAGCATCTGCGAAACGAGGGCCGGGATTTCCGCACGCTGGTATTCCCCCGGTATTCCGAACCCAGCTCCGCGCTGATCCGGATGTATCTGGGCGGCGAATTCGGAACCAACCCCTCCGATGTCAACGCATACGCGGCCTCCGCGTTCTACGCCGTGGATCGCTACGCTTCCTACAAGCAGGACTGGGGACAGTGGTACGAATCCGGCGGGCTGGTGGTCAGCGACCGCTACACCTCCTCCAATGCCGTCCATCAGGCATCCAAGGAGCCGTCGGAGCGGCGGGACGCTTTCCTGAAATGGCTCTACGAGTTCGAATACGACAAGCTGGCGCTGCCCCGGCCGGATCTGGTGATCTATCTGGATGTGCCCACCGCATTCACCGAGGCGCTGATGCGTCACCGGGAGCAGGAGACCGGCACCCACGCCGACATCCACGAGCAGGACACCGCCTACCTTGCCTCCTGCCGGGAGTCCGGCCGCGCCGCCGCCGAATACTACGGCTGGCAGGTGGTGCAATGCGTCCGGGACGGCCGGATGCGTTCCGTTGAAGATATTCACGATGAGATCTGCCGTCTCGTCGCACGTTGTTTGGAGGATTGAATTATGGTATATATGCTGCTGGGAACCGGATTTGAGGAAATCGAGGCGGTGGCGCCGCTGGATCTTCTGCGCCGGGCGGGTATCTCCGTCCTGACCGTGGGCATCGGCGGAAAAACCGTCCGGGGCAGTCACGGGATCCCCATAGAAGCCGACATCACCCTGGGAGAAATGGATCCCACCGACATGGAAATGATCGTTCTCCCCGGCGGACTTGGGGGCGTCACCTCGGTTCGCGCCTGCCCGGAAGCGCTGGAAGCGCTGCGCTTCGCCTGGGAGAACGGAAAATTTGTGGCCGCCATCTGCGCCGGCCCCACCGTGCTGGCGGATCTGGGCATCACCGACGGCAAGCGTGCCACCTGCTTCCCCGGCTGTGAGGGCGGCATGGGCAGCGCCGTTATGGTGCCGGAAGTGTCCTGTGTGCGGGACGGCCGCCTGATCACCGGCACCTCCGCCGGCTGCGCCGTTCCCTTCGGTCTGATGCTGGTGGCGGCACTGCGGGGGCAGGAAGCCGCGGACACCGTCGCGGAGCAGATTGTCATCCGCTGACAGGAGGTTTCACCATGGAGAACGAAAAGAACAACGGTCTGCCCGACGATTGGTTTGAGGATCTGCTGACCGCGCCGGACACCGGAGAGGAGATCGGCACCGACGAGCAGGCGGTGTCCTCCCACGCCATGACCGGTCTTTCCGATCTGGAACTGGAAAAGATCATGCAGGAGGCCATGTCCGACGACTGGGACATTCCGCTGACGGAAGCGGAGCCGGAACCCCAGCCGGAGCCGGTGCAGGATCGGGAATACGCCGACAACCTTGAGGAAGACCCGGAGGACGAGCCCCAGGCGCTCCCCGAAGGCGGCGTTCCCCGGAAGGTGCGCCCCAGGCACAAGGGCGGCTACGGTCTGTTCGGTCTGCCCCATCTGCTTTCCACCGCCATCTGGGCGGCTATCATTCTGGTCATCGGCGTTTCCCTGGGTCGGCTTCTGTGGCTTTGCGCTTCGGATATTCTGGCCTTCGGACGTCCGGATGTCAACGTCACCATCACCATCAGCGAAACCGACACGCTGGACACCATCACGGACAAGCTCTACAACGCCGGACTGATCCGGTATCCCGGCCTGTTCAAAATGTACGCCAAGCTGGCCAAGGTGGAGGAAAAGGATAAAATCAGCACCGGCACCTTTGAGCTGAACACCATGTATGATTACCACGCGCTGGTGGGCGGCATGTCCTCCACCTCCTCCTACCGTCAGTCCGTGAAGGTCATGATCCCCGAGGGCTACACCTGCGCCCAGATCTTCGCCCTGCTGGAGGAAAACGGCGTCTGCACCGTGGAAAAGCTGGAAAGCTACGCCGAGCAGAGTGAATTTGCCTCCTACGAATTCCTGGACGGCGTGGAGCGGGGCAGTAAATACTGTCTGGAAGGCTTCCTGTTCCCGGACACCTATGAATTCTACACCAACGACAGCCCCCAGCGGATTTTCCACAAGTTCCTCAGCCGCTTCGACGACCAGTTCGACGACGAAATGCGCGCCCAGATCGACACGCTGAATGAGCGTCTGGCCGCCATGTACCGGCGCAACGGCTACTCTCAGGAATACGCCGACGCTCACAAGCTGACCCTGCGGGATGTGGTCATCGTTGCCTCCATGATCGAGAAGGAGACCGCCCACACCGGCGAAATCCGCAACATTTCCTCCGTCATCTACAACCGTCTGACCAATCCCGGTCAGTATCCCAAGCTGAATATCGACGCCACCATCGTCTACGCCCTGGGCGGCAAGACCGATCTGACCAAGGAGGATCTGCAGGTGGACAGCCCCTACAACACCTATCTGTACGAGGGTCTGCCTCCCGGAGCCATCTCCAACCCGGGTCTGTTCAGCCTGAAGGCCGCGCTGGATCCCGCCGACACGGATTACTATTTCTACGCGCTGGATCCCACCGCCGAGATTCGGGAACACCGGTTCTTCCGCACCTATGAGGAGCATCGGAAATTCCTTGAGAGTCTGGGAGGCAACCGATGACCCGGCTGGAGCTGCTGAGCCCCGCGGGGGATATGGAGCGGCTGAAAATGGCCGTACTCTACGGCGCGGATGCCGTATATCTGGCAGGCACATCCTTCGGAATGCGCTCCTTCGCGGGGAACTTTTCCCCGGAGGAGCTGCCCGAAGCCATCGCCTTCGCCCACAGCCACGGGGTCAAGGTTCATGTCACCGTCAACACCATGCCCCGCAACGGCGAGGCGGCCTGCCTGCCCGCTTATCTGGAGGCGCTGGACAACGCCGGCGCCGACGCGCTGATTCTGGCGGATCTGGGGGCCTTCACCCTGGCGGGGAAATACGCGCCCCACTGCCAGCGGCACGTTTCCACCCAGCAGTCCATTGCCAACTACGAATGCGCGAAAGCCTGGTATGAGCTGGGCGCGAAACGGGTCGTCCTCGCCCGGGAGCTGAGCCTGGAGGAGATCCGGGAGATCCGGGCAAAGACGCCGAAGGAGCTGGAGATCGAGACCTTTGGCCACGGCGCCATGTGCGTCAGCTATTCCGGCCGATGCCTGCTGAGCAACTACATGACCGGCCGGGATTCCAATCGGGGCGCCTGCGCCCAGCCCTGCCGCTATCGGTACGCGCTGATGGAGGAGAAGCGTCCCGGGGAGTATTTCCCCGTTTTCGAGGACGAAAAGGGCACGTATATCCTCAATTCCCGGGATATGTGCATGATTGACCATCTGGGAGATCTGATGGACGCCGGGGTGGACTGCATCAAGATCGAGGGGCGGGCCAAATCCGCCTACTACGCCGCCATCGTCACCGGTGCCTACCGCCACTGCATCGACGATATTGCCGCCGGTCGGGACATGGATCCGGTCTGGCGGGACGAGGTGGAGCATATCTCCCACCGGGTCTATTCCACCGGCTTCTACTTCGGTGAGCCCGGACAGTATGTGGAGAATTCCCGCTATATCCGGGACTGGCAGATCTGCGCCATCGTGGAGCGCTGCGATGAAAACGGTCTTGCCCTGTGCAGCCTGCGCAACAAATTTCCGGAGGGCGCGGAGCTGGAGGCCGTCGGCCCCGGCCTGCGTCCCTTCCCGGTCATTGCCGAAGGCATGACGGACACGGAGGGCAATCCCCTTCCCGAGCCCAAAACGCCTCAGATGCGCTTTTATCTGCCCCTGCCGAAGCCCGTCCCGGCCTATACCATTCTCCGCCGGGGTGTGGATCTTTCCGCAAAGTGAATACAAAGAAGCCGCGGCACCGCCGCGGCTTCTTGATTATGAATGAAATGTCATTCCGCGTATCCCCGGATCTCTTTCGCCTCAGATTCCCGCTAGCTCCTTCAGGACGGGCGCCAGATCGGTATTCTCCCAGGGTCTGCCCGCCAAGCCGAAGTGGCCCCGGGCCGCAGTGTCGGCATAGATGGGCCGGCGCAGATCCAGCCGCCGGATGATCCCGGCAGGCGTCAGATCGCAGGTCTTTCTCAGCAGTTCGGTCATCTTCTCGTCGGAGATCAGGCCGGTGCCGCAGCTGTCCACCCGCAGGGAGACGGGCTCCGCCACGCCGATGGCATAGGCAAGCTGCACCTGCACCTGCTTCGCCAGTCCCGCCGCCACCAGATTCTTGGCCATATACCGGGCCATATAGGCGGCACTGCGATCCACCTTGGTGGGATCCTTGCCGGAGAAGGCGCCGCCGCCGTGGGAGAAATAGCCGCCGTAGGTGTCCACGATGATCTTCCGTCCGGTGAGGCCGGTGTCGCCGTTGGGGCCGCCGATGACGAAATTGCCGGTGGGATTGATGTGGATATGGGGAACCTCCCCGATGTCGAAGCCGTATTGCGCCAGCACCGGCGCGATGACGCCCTGCCGGATGTATCTGCGCAGCTCTTCCATCTCAAAATCCCGGCTGTGCATGACGGACACCACCACCGTGTCCACACCGGTGACATTGCCGTTTTCGTCGTAGGCCACGGAAACCTGGGTCTTGCCGTCCGGGCGCAGCAGGTCGTTGGAATGCACGCATTCCGTCAGGCGGCTGCTCAGTGCCCGGGCCAGCGCCGCAGGCAGGGGCATCAGCTCAGGGGTCTGGGTGCAGGCGCCGCCGAACATCATGCCCTGGTCGCCGGCACCGCCCACCGCATCGTTGGTGCCCAGCGCAATATCGGCGGACTGGGTGTGAATCCGGCACTGGATCTCCACGGTGTCGGCGTCGAAGCCGTCGCCGGGATGCACATAACCGATGGCGCGGATTGTCTCCCGTGCCACCTTCGCGTAATCCACCACCGCCTTGGTGGTAATCTCGCCGCAGATCAGGCAGAAATCCGTGGTGACCATGGTCTCGCAGGCCACCCGGGAACCGGGATCCTGGGCAAGGCAGGCGTCCAGAATGGCGTCGGAAATGGAGTCCGCCACCTTGTCGGGATGGCCGTTGGTGACACACTCGGAAGTAAACAGTCTCTTTTCCATTGTAATTCGTCCTTTCGCGCAAAAAATATGCACACCGGGGGACCCGATGTGCGCTCTATCGAATCCTCATCTTTCGTCTGCCGCCGGATTTGGCACCTTGAATTAACAGGTTGCCGGGTTTCATCGGGCCGTTCCCTCCACCGCTCTTGATAAGGCCAGTATGCAGTTCCAGTATATTCTATCCTTTTTTCGTCAAATGTCAAGGGTTTTTTCTGCTTTTTCAAAAGATTTATTTACAATTCTGTTGTAGACTTTTTCTCCAAATGCTGATAAAATAGATTTACTTTTTTTCACGGGAGCTGAGTCTATTGAAAAATCTCCGCAATCGGTTCGAGCGTTTCTGTTTCCGCCACAGAAATGTGGGCATTCCCAACCTGATGCTGTACCTCTGCATCGGCAGTGCCATTGTATATCTCTTCACCATAATCACCCAGAACCCCATGCTGTACTATTGGCTGTGCTTCGACAGGGATCTGATCCTCCACGGGCAGGTGTGGCGGCTAATCAGCTACCCGCTGGCGTATACTGCCGGCAACCTGCTGCTCACCTTCATCGGCCTGCTGTGTTACTACTCCCTGGGCAGAGCCATGGAAAACCTCTGGGGCACCCTGCGGTTCAATCTGTTCTACCTTTCCGGTGTGGTGATGATGGATGTGTTCTGCCTGCTCTTCGGCGGCTATGCCGACGTATCCTACCTCAACCTGAGCCTGTTTCTGGCCTACGCCACGCTGTATCCCGATTCCCATTTCCTGCTGTTCTTCATTATCCCCATCAAGGCATGGATCTTCGCGGTGCTGGATCTGGCTATCACTTTGTACCATGTGGTGTCCATGGCGGTATCCGGTCTGTTCCCCGACTGCCTGTTCCCGCTGGTGGCCATCGCCAACTACCTGCTGTTCTTCGGCAAGGATGTGGTGAATGTGTTCCCCATCTCCTGGCGCGCCAATGCCCGGCGGCTGTTCCGCAGGAAGCCCAAAAACGCCAGGAGCAAACCGATTCCCTTCCCCGGCGCCGGTTCCTACGAAGCCTCCGCCGTCTCTCCCAAAGCGCCGTATCTGCATCGCTGCACCGTCTGCGGCAGGACGGATGTCTCCGATCCCGATCTGGAATTCCGCTACTGCTCCAAATGCAACGGCTACTACTGCTACTGCATCGACCACATCAACAATCACACCCACATCGAATGAACAATCCCGGATCCGCCCTGCGGATCCGGGATTTTGTCAGTTCTTCAGGCTCTGAATGGGAGCCGGGATCCGGCCGCCCCGGGCGATGAAGGCCGCGCTGGACTCGCCGTGCACCGGCATCACCGGCGCCGTGCCCAGCAGGCCGCCCATTTCCACGGAGTCGCCCACCGTCTTGCCGGGCGCCGGGATGATCCGCACCGCGGTGGTCTTGCTGTTGACCATGCCGATGGCCGCCTCGTCGGCGATAATGGCGGAAATGGTCTCCGCCGGGGTGTCCCCGGGAACGGCAATCATGTCCAGCCCCACGGAGCAGACACAGGTCATGGCCTCCAGCTTGGACAGAGTCAGCGTGCCCCGTTCCGCGGCGGCGATCATGCCCTCGTCCTCGGACACCGGGATAAAGGCGCCGGACAGGCCGCCCACATGGGAGCTGGCCATGACGCCGCCTTTTTTCACCGCGTCGTTCAGCAGCGCCAGCGCCGCCGTGGTGCCGTGGGTACCGCAGACCTCCAGGCCCATTTCCTCCAGAATCCGGGCTACGCTGTCCCCCACCGCCGGGGTGGGTGCCAGACTCAGATCCAGGATGCCGAAGGGAACCCCCAGCCGCCGGGAGGCCTCCCGCCCCACCAACTGACCCATCCGGGTGATCTGGAAGGCGGTTTTCTTGACGGTTTCCGCCACCGTATCAAAAGGCTGCCCCTTCACGCTCTGGAGGGCATGGTACACCACGCCGGGGCCGGAAACGCCCACATTCAGCACACACTCCGGCTCGCCCACGCCGTGGAAGGCGCCGGCCATGAAGGGGTTGTCCTCCACCGCGTTGGCAAACACCACCAGCTTGGCGCAGCCAAGGCCGTCGTTGTCCGCGGTGAGCCGGGCGGTTTCCTTGACGATCCGGCCCATTTCCGCCACGGCGTCCATGTTGATGCCGGCTCTGGTGGAGCCCACGTTGACGCTGGCGCAGACCCGCTCGGTGGAGGCCATGGCCTCGGGGATGGAGCGGATCAGCTTCCAGTCGCTGTCGGTGCAGCCCTTCTGCACCAGGGCGGAGAAGCCGCCGATGAAATTGACACCGCAGGTCTTGGCGGCGGCGTCCAGAGTTTTGGCGATCTCCACATAGGATTCCGTCCGGCAGGAGGCGGCCACCAGCGCAATGGGCGTGACGGAAATCCGCTTATTGACGATGGGAATGCCGAATTCCCGCTCAATCTCCTCGCCCACTCTCACCAGATCCTTGGCCCGGCCGGTGATTTTGCGGTAGATCTTTTCGCAGCATTTTTGGATATCCTCATCGGCGCAGTCCAGCAGGCTGATGCCCATGGTGATGGTGCGGATGTCCAGATGCTGCTTCCGGATCATATTCTGGGTCTGTAAAATATCCTTCTGATTCAGCATTGCGTCACCTCAGAGCCGATGCATGGCCTCGAAGATATCCTCCCGCTGAACCAGGACGGACAGTCCCATATCCTTGCCGGACTTTTCCATTTCCTCGCAGAAACGCGCCAGCTCCACCCGGCACCGGGACACGTCCACCACCATCATCATGGTGAAATAGCCCTGCAGAACGGTCTGGCTGATGTCCAGCACGTTGACGTTGTACTCCGCCAGCCGGTTGCAGACGGCGGCGATGATGCCCACCCGGTCTTTTCCCACCACGGTCACGATTGCTTTCATGTTTCTCCCCCTCAGATTTCGTAGTCGGCGCTGCAGCGGCTGTTCAGCAGGTGATGAAACTGCTCCTTGGCCGCCAGATGCAGCGGATGGACGGCGTAATTCTTCAGTGCCTCCCGGCTTTCAAACTCCGAATACAGCGCGTAGTCCATGCCCTGATAGGCGCGGCGCACCTCCAGATGGGTCAGTCCCGGGATCTGCCCCACCAGCGGCTCCAGCAGGGAGCGGATCATCTCCACAGCCTCCGCCTGATCCACGCCGTCTTTCAGCGTGTACATCACAATGTGCTTTACCATAGAATCTCCTCCATGCAAATACCGGGGCCGGAAACCGGCCCCGGTATGTATGTTTGCTTATTCGGCCTCGTTCGCCGCAGGCTCCTCCAGCAGGGCCCGGATGGACAGGGAGATGCGCTTCTGCTCGGCGTCGATGTCGGTGATCTTCACCTTGACCTCCTGACCCTCGGACAGAACCTCCTCGGGCTTGCCGATCCGGCGGTCGGCGATCTGGGAGATGTGGATCAGGCCGTCCACACCGGGGATGATCTCGGCGAAGGCACCGAAGGTCATCAGCTTGACCACCTTGGCGTCCACCACGTCGCCCACGGCGTACTTGGTCATGAACTGGTTCCAGGGATTCATCTCGGGGGTCTTGTAGCCCAGAGAGATCTTGTGCTTGGCAGCATCAAAGGAGAGGACGAACACGTCGATCTCGTCGCCCACCTTCACCACGTCGGCCGGGGACTTGATGTGGTTCCAGCTCAGCTCGGAAACGTGAACCATGCCGTCCACGCCGCCGATGTCCACGAAGGCGCCGTAGGAAGTCAGGGACTTGACGGTGCCGTGGTACTGCTTGCCCTCCTCGATCTCGGCCCAGATCTTCTCCTGGGCGGCCTTCCGCTCCTCGGAAGCCACGGCGCGGATGGAGCCGATGACGCGGCGGCGGGCCCGGTTGACCTCGGTGATCTTCAGCTTGACGGTCTTGCCCACCATGCTGGCCATGTCGCCGCCCTTGGCGATGCCGGACTGAGAGGCGGGGATGAACACCCGGACGCCCTTGACGTTGGCCACCAGGCCGCCCTTGTTCTCCTCGGTGATGGTGCCCTCGACGGTGGTCTTCTCCTCGGCGCAGGCAGCCATGTCGTCCCAAACCTTCAGGCCGTCCAGCTTCTTCTTGGACAGCTGCACGGTGCCTTCCTGATCGTTGACCCGAACGACGAACACTTCGATTTCGTCGCCCACATGGAGAATGTCTTCCGGCTTTACGGAAGGATCGGTGCTGACTTCATCATAAGGAATGTAGCCGGCGTGCTTGGTGCCCAGATCCACCTGGACTTCGGTGTTGCCGATGCCGGTAACGGTTCCGATAACCTTATCTCCTGTATTTAAAGTCTTGATGGACTGCTCCAGGAGTGCCTCGAAGTTCTCCTCCTGCACAGCATCAGCATTGATGATTTCGCTCATAGTCTTATTGACCTCCTTTATTATCCACGCCGGCGTGGAGGCGCCGGCAGTGATTCCGACCACAGATACACCGCGGAAAAATTCAGGCTGCAGCTCCGAAGCGTTGTCCGCCAGAACCACCTTATCGCAGTGCTCGCGGCAGATCGTGGCCAGCCGGCCGGTGTTGGAGCTTTTGGTGTCTCCCACCACCACCATGGCCTGGCATACGGCGCTGAGCCGCGCCGCCTCGCTCTGCCGAAATTCCGTTGCTTTGCATATTGTATCAAATATTTTCAAGTTAGTAAACTGTTTTTTTGCGATTTGGACGCTTTTTTTCCATGATATTTCCGTGGAAGTGGTCTGACAGACCATACTGACGGGCAAATCCGGTGAAAAATCGGGCTGACGCGTCCAATTTTCCAGCTCCTCCGGCGTTTCAAAGATCCGGCAGCGGCTGCACCAGCCGGCGATGCCCTCCACCTCCGGGTGGGAGGGGGTGCCGATGATGACGGGCAGCCGTCCCTCCTGCTCCGCTTTGGCGACGATGCCGTGGATCCGCTTGACGAAGGGGCAGGTGGCGTCGATGACCTCCGCGCCCTGCCGCTCCAGGGCTTCCGCCACCGCCTTCGGCACGCCGTGGGAGCGGATGACCACCGTGGTGCCGGGTTGGGCTTCCTCCGGCCTTTCGATGACCCGGACGCCCAGCTTCTCAAACTCCGCCACCACATGGCGGTTGTGGATGATGGGCCCCAGGGTCACTACCCGTTTCCCCTCCCCGGCGGCCCGCTCCACCGTCTCCACCGCCCGGCTGACGCCGAAGCAGAAGCCGGCACTTTCGGCAACCGTCACGCTCATTGGGGAATCTTCTCCTTCACGATCCGCAGGATTTCCGCAACTACGCTGTCGATGTCCAGCTCGGAGGTGTCCACCTTCACGGAATCCCGGGCCATTTTCAGCGGCGCGATAGGGCGGTGGATATCCTGATCGTCCCGCCGGAGGATCTCCTGCAGGATCCGCGGATACTCCGCCTTCTGCCCCTTGGCGAGCAGCTCATCGGTGCGGCGCCGGGCCCGAACCTCCGGCGAGGCGGTGAGGAAAATCTTCACGTCCGCCCTGGGCAGCACCACGGTGCCGATATCCCGGCCGTCCATGACCACAGTGTGCTGCCGCGCCACTTCCCGCTGCATATCCAGCAGCATTTCCCGCACCGCGGGCTGGGCGGACACCAGCGACGCCTTCTGGGAGATATCCTGGGTGCGGATGTCGGATGTCACATCCATACCGTTCATCAGCATATGCTGGGCGCCCTCCTCATCGTAGCGGATCTCCACGGTCAGCTCGTCGATGTAGCGCTCCACGCCGTCGGTATCCTTGGGGCTGATGCCCAGAAGATCCAGAAAATAGGCCACGGTGCGATAAATAGCCCCGGTGTCCACATAGCGGTAGCCCAGCTCCCTGGCCATGCGCCGGGCAATGGTGCTTTTTCCCGCTCCGGCGGGGCCGTCGATGGCAATGGAATATGTCTTTTTCATGTCGCGTCCTCACTTTTGGGGAAGGGCCGGAACAGGTCGATGCGCGCTTCCCGATTCTGAATGTCTTCGTTGGAATATTCCCGAATATCGATACGGCTCAGGGTAAAGCCGTGTTTTCGGTAAAAGCAAATGGCGGGATAATTGCAGGTCTGAGTCTCCAGGATTACGCCCCGGCACCCCGGCAGCTCCCGCGCGAAGGCGACCATCCGCTCCAGCAGCACGCCGCCCAGTCCCCTCCGGCGGAAGGGCCCCTCCACCAGAATGTTGCTGATCCGGAACACGTCGTGCCAGGCTTCCCGGCTGCCTTCCACGATGCCGGCCGGCGTATCCCCCTGAAAGGCGCCCAGCGCCACGGGTTCCTCCAGCCACGAAGCGAACAACTCGTCGGTGAAGGACTTCTCCACGGCTGCCGGCAATGGCGTTTCCTCCAGCAGGAAGCCGTATTCCCGGCAGTTCACATCGTAGACGCGGTCGGTGACATACCGAAACCGCAGGGGATACCCCCGGTATTCCTCCGGGGACAGCCACCGGAATTCCATGGGCTACGCCTCCCCCCGCAGAGCGGACAGCGCCGCTGCCTCCCGTGCCACCACTTCTTCCGGCGTCAGTCCCAGACGCCGGCCGGTCTCCTCGGGGCTCAGGGGCAGACCGCCCTCCAGTCCGAAGCGCAGGGAAAGCAGCTTCGCGTCCGCTTCGTTCAGGACGGAAAGCAGCTCCCGGATCCGCTGCCGGGTCTGGAAATAAGCCGTATCCTCCACGGCCTGATTGTCCTCCGGTTCCTGAGACTTCGGCTCCTCCGCCTCCCGAACCCGGTTCATGCTCCGGGTTTTTTCCAGCATATCCTCCACGGAAGCGATCTCCTCTGCGGTCATATGCATCTGCCGGGCAATCTCCTCCCGGGTGGGGTTGCGGCCAAGCTCCGTCAGGAGCCGCTCGTCCACGGTACGGTAGTCCTCCATGGCCTGCCGCAGCTTCTGCCCGATGCCGCTGCTGCGGGCCTGCAGAAACACCGCCTTGGCCAGATACTGGCGGATCCACCAGTCCCGGTGGGCCTCAAAATCCCATTGCCCCGGCCATGCCAGAATGCCCTGCCACAGGCCCATGCTGCCCTCCTGGATCAGATCCGTCAGCAGCACGCCCCGGCCGGTATATTCCTCCGCCAGCTCCACCACCCGGCTCAGAGAGAGATTGACCAGTGCCGTCTGCACCGGGTCGGCGGTTTCCTCCCGCCGGTTGGCCTCCGCCAGATCCGAAGCCAGCAGGGTAATATCCCCGCACACCGGAACCGAGGCCAATTCCTCCAGATACAACCGCAGGGGGTCGTTTTCCTCCAGCGCGGTCAGCAGATTTCCCTGCCGCGCCAGCGTCTCCTCCCGGCGCAGCCGGGCGGCGGTCTCCCCGGAGCCGTAGGTCTTGGGCAGGTCGGACACATCCAGCGTGACGGACAGATTCTCCAGTGTTCCAAGAGCGTCCTCCACCGTTTCCTCGTCCTCGCCCTCCAGCAACGTCAGCAGTCGGGAAGCGGAAAAGCGGTCGCCCATCCGCAGCCCGGCAGCGGCCTTTTCCCAGGGCGATTGTTCAAAGGTGAATTCCATCATGTCAAAAAATCCTCCAGCCCCATACTGCTGCCCATTTTCTGCAGCTTGTCCATGGCCTGTTTTTCGATCTGCCGGGCACGCTCCTTGGAGATGCCCAGCCGGGCGCCGATCTGCTCCAGGGAATAGCACGTCCCATCCTCCATGCCGAAGCGCAGCCGCAGCACCTGCCGCTGTCGGGGCGTCAGGGCGGCCATGAGCTGATCCATGGTTCGGTTCAGTTCCTCCCGCACCAGCTTTTCATAGGGCTGCGCCGACTGCTCATTCTCCAGCAGCATCCCCAGCGTACCGTCCTCGTCGCCTACGGGGGCATCCAGAGAGCAGGTCTCCGGGTTCTTCTGCAAGAGCTTGCCGACTTTATCCGCGGGAATGCCGCAGCGCCGGGCGATTTCCTCCGCCGTGGGTTCCCGGCCGGACTCCTGCAGCAGCGCCGACTGGACGGCGGTGATCTTGCGGATCTTTTCCGCGGTATGTACCGGTACCCGGATCAGGCCGTGACCCGTGAGGCACCGGGTGATGCCCTGCCGGATCCACTTGGTGGCGTATGTAGAGAAGCGAACCTCCCGGGTATAGTCAAACTTCCGGGCTGCCGCCAGCAGGCCAATGCTGCCCTCCTGAATCAAATCCAGCAGGGGCACACCCCGTCCGGTGTATTCCCGGGCAATGGACACCACCAGCCGCAGATTGGCATTGACCATCCGGCAGATGGCATCCTCCTCCCCCTGGGCACACCGCCGGGCAAGGTCGCGCTCCTCCTCCGCCGTCAGCCGGGGGAAGGTGCGGATTTCATGGAGGTATTGGCGCATATCGTCATCGCCGGCGCTTACCGGCGTTCGCTGTATCTGTTCCAGCGTCATGCTTTCATTCCTTTTCTTTCTTTCATTCGTTTCTGCAGGGTCAGCAAATCTGCCTCCGAAGCCACCGCGCCGGCCTCATACTCCGACTGGATGGTTCTGACGCAGTCCTTCAGCGCCTGTTCGCTGATGGGGCCTGTCTGGCCGTGGAGAATTCCCGCCAGATGCGACATTTCCTCGGAGGTGACATCCGTCAGGCTGCCCAGCGAAAGCTCCATCCCCTCCCGGAACCGGCGAAGCGCCTGTTCAAAAACCCTTCCGAACAGAGGCACGGAAAACTGCTCCGGCTTCAGTTCGGGGATCTGATCCAGCAAGGCCGGCTCCCGGAAAATCTGACCGATCACCTGCTCCTCCGCCATGGCGGATTTCACATTGTCATAGCGGAGCTTTCCGCTGTGGGGCTGGTGGTTCCGTACCGGGGCAAGGCTCTGCTTCTCCTGCTTCTTTTTTTCCTGCTGTGTTCTGCGCTTATAAGCCCGGGAGACCTCCAGCTGCATGGCTTCCACACTGATTTTGGCTTCCTCCGCCACCCGGGCGCCATAGACCTCCCGGCGGACGGCGCTGGGGAGGGTGGCGATCAGCTCTGCGCACTCCTGCAAATATTTGACCTTCTGGTCATCCTCCCGGATGTCATACTTTTTTCGGATGGCATTCAGCTGATACTCCACCCGGTTGGAAGATTCCTCCAGCAGATTTTTGAAGTTATCCGCCCCGAACTTCTTGAGGTATTCATCCGGATCCTTGGCATCCCGAACCTGA
This sequence comes from Bacillota bacterium, assembly GCA_029007925.1. Lineage (GTDB taxonomy): Bacteria > Bacillota > Clostridia > Oscillospirales > Oscillospiraceae > Faecousia. Next base: position 17,091 of record JAQXIT010000003.1, read on the forward strand.
AGCACCTTTACCTGCAGGCCGGCCTTTTCCAGAATGGGGATGGCACGCTTGGTGGCGTTCTGTCCGGCGGTGTCGCTGTCGTAGATCAGTACCACCTGATCGGTGTAGCGGCTCAGCAGCGCCGCGCCGTCCTCCGTCAGAGCCGTGCCCAGAGATGCCACGGCGCAGTCAAAGCCATACTGGTGCAGGGCGATGGCATCCATGTAGCCCTCCACCAGAATGATATAGCCCAGCTTGCTCTTCTTGGAAAAATTCAGAGCAAACAGATTCTTTCGCTTGTTAAAAATCAGAGTTTCCGGAGAGTTCAGATACTTTGCGGCACTGTCATCCTTCTTCATAATCCGGCCGCCGAAGCCGATGACATAGCCCCGGACATCGATGATGGGGAACATCAGCCGATCCCGGAACCGATCGAAAAGGCTGCCGTTCTTCCGGGAGACCGTAACCAGCCCGGACTGCTGAAGCTCCTCGTCGGTGTAGCCCTTCTGCCGCATGGCCTTCACCAGGGCATCCCAGCTGTCGGGGGCGTAGCCGATGCCGAATTTGGTCAGAATGGATTTGGGCATTCCCCGACCCATGGCATACTTCAGGGCTTCCTCTCCCACTGGGGCATACAGTTGGCTGTGGAAGAACCGGGCGGCCTCCTTGTGCAGCGCCCAGAGCCGCTCCTGCTGGTGGTACCGGCTCTGATACTGCTCGTCCCCCGGAACCTCCATCCCGGCTCGCTTCGCCAGCGCCCGGACGGCATCGGGATAGCTCATCCCCTCAATCTCCATCTGGAAATTGATGACACTGCCCCCCTTATGGCAGCCGAAGCAGTAGAAGATTCCCTTGTCGGGGGCAACCGAGAAGGATGCGGTTTTCTCACCGTGGAAGGGGCACAGGCCAAACAGGTTGCTGCCGCTGCGGCGCAGGGTCACATACTGCCCCACCACATCCTCGATGGGATTTCTCGCCACCAGTTCATCTAAAAATGCCGGGGGAAAGGCCATGATATCCCCTCCTTTCTCAGAAATTTCAGTTACTTTTTCCGTCTGTAGCAGATGATTCCCAGAATTGCGTAATAGACCACCAGCGCAATTCCGACAGCGTTTTGAAACGCCAAAAGTGCCCCCGCGGCCATGCCCGGGAGGCTCCCCCACCAGCGGCTCTTGCTCAGCAGCACCGCAGCCGCCGCCAGCAGAATCACATAGAGCCACGCAACGGGCGCTACGCTGCCAAGACCCACAATCGCCATAAAGCCAATGTACAAAACCGCCGGGAAGGCGTATAAAATTACCATTCTTTTCCCCTTCCTGCCTATCCTCTGACCTGCCAGCCGGAGGGAATGAAAATCTCCGTGTATTTATCCAC
>JAQXIT010000004.1 GCA_029007925.1 Bacillota bacterium
AATGAGCTGAAAGACCGTTTGTCCGCTCTGCTGGGGGATGACGCCCAGGATATCTGGGCGATGACCTTCCATTCCGCCTGCTGCCGGATACTTCGCCGGGATGCCGAGCGGGTTGGCTACGGCCGGGGCTTTACCATCTACGACACCAGCGACTCCGAGCGGGTGATGAAGGACGTAATCCGGGAAATGGGTCTGGACGACAAAACCTTTCCCGCTAAATCCGTTCTCGGCGTCATCAGCCGGGAGAAGGACAAGCTGACGGAGCCGGAGGCTCTGCTGAGCCGGGCGGAGGCATCCGACGATTTGAGAATGCTCCACATCGCCAAAGCTTACCAGAAATACCAGTCCCGCCTGCGGGAAAACAACGCGGTGGATTTCGACGACATTCTCCTGCTGACGGTTAAGCTCCTGCAGGAAAACGAGGATATCCGTACTTATTATCAGCGGAAATTCCGCTATTGTCTGGTGGATGAGTATCAGGATACCAACCACCTGCAGTATCTGCTGGCCTCCATGCTGGCCGGCGGGCAGGAAAATATCTGCGTGGTGGGCGATGACGACCAGAGCATCTATCGCTTCCGGGGCGCCACCATCGAAAATATCCTCAGCTTTGAGCAGGAATACCGGGACGCCCGGGTCATTCGCCTGGAGCAGAACTACCGCTCCACCCAGTCCATCCTGAATGCCGCCAACGCGGTGATTTCCCACAACGTGGGCAGAAAGGGCAAGCGGCTCTGGACGGCCAACGGCGCCGGAAAACCCATCACGGTATACGAAGCCTCAGACGAGGGCACCGAAGCAAACTTTGTTGCCGGGCAGATCATCGCCGGTTCCAAGGGCAGGAATTTCCGGGACTACGCCATACTGTACCGCACCAATGCCCAGTCCAACGCACTGGAATATGCCATGAAGCGCAATGCCATCCCGTACCGGGTCATCGGCGGCACCCGGTTCTTCGACCGGGCGGAGGTCAAGGACATGATCGCCTACCTGTGCGTCATCCACAATCGGGCGGACAACCTGAGATTAATGCGCATCATCAACAATCCGCCCCGGGGACTGGGCGCCAAGACTCTGGAAACCGTTCAGCGTCTCGCCAACGCGGAAGGGAAGCCCCTCTATGGGGTGATTTCCGACCCCGATTCCTACGCTTCGTTGGAAAAACCGGCGGAAAAGATGAAAAAATTCACCGCCATGATCGAGGAACTGGCGGCGCTGCCGGACACCGGCATGAGCCTGCCGGACTTTTACGAAGAGGTCATGCTCCGCACCGGATATGCCGAAATGCTTTCGGCCAAGGATACCGAGGAGAACAAGACCCGGCTGGAGAACATCCGCGAACTGAAATCCAGCATTCTGTCCTATACGCAGAACGCGGAGGAGCCCACACTGGCGGGCTTCCTGGAGGAAATCGCCCTGTACACCGACATTGAGCAGTACAACGAGGGCGACGACGCCGTGGTGATGATGACCATGCACTCCTCCAAGGGTCTGGAATTTCCCCATGTTTTTCTGGTGGGCTTTGAGGACGGACTGTTTCCCGGAATGCGGGCCATCGGCGACCGGGAGGAGATGGAGGAGGAGCGGCGGCTGTGCTATGTGGCCATCACCCGCGCCAAGCAGACCCTGACCATCAGCCACGCTCGGCAGCGAATGCTCTACGGCCGCACCTCCGCGGCCATGCCTTCCCGGTTTTTGCGGGAACTGCCCGAAAGCGGGATCGTCCGAAGAGGCATTTCCGCCCATCATTCGGCGCCGACCCACGACGACAGTCCCTGGACCAAACCGGCACGGACGGCCTATGCGCCGAGGCACACCGCCTTCCCGTCAGCATCTGCCGCGCCTTCCTGCCCCGAACTGAACAAGGGCGACATGGTTCAGCATACCGCCTTCGGACGGGGAATGGTTCTGTCCGTCATGAAAATGGGCGGCGACGCGCTGCTGGAAATTGCCTTCGACGAGATCGGTACCAAGAAGCTGATGGCCAAAACCGCCGCGGCCCATATGAAAAAGCTGTAATTCTTTCCCCTTCCCGCGCATAGGCTCACCCTGGGTGATATTATGCGCTGTTGGATGCGGCGGCTGTTCCGGGGACTGTGCCTGCTGGTGGTCATCAGCGTGGTGCTGTTCGGACTGCTGCGAATTCGCTACCGGGAAACGATCCGCAGCCTGGCGGAGACCCAGGTGCGCAACTCCACTTCGGATCTCATCAATGACGCCATCGACCGCCAGATCGAGACGGGAAACATCCAGTATGACCGGGTTGTCTATTTTGAAAAAGATCTAAACGGACGGATTACCGCGCTGAAAACCAACATGAGCGAAGTCAACCGGCTGAAAACCGATATTCTGAACATCATAAACGATGAAATTCTGGCGCTGGACAACAGCGATCTTGGCATTCCGCTGGGCAGTTTGTTCCTGCCGGAGCTGCTGTCGGGGAAAGGGCCCACCATCCCTGTCCACATCCTGTCCATCCGCAATTCCGACGCATCTTTTCTCAGCAATTTTTCCGAGGCCGGCATCAATCAGACGCTGCACCAGCTCACCATGAGCGTCAGTGTGGACGTGTCGATTCTGGTGCTTGGCACCACACGCAGCTTTACCGTTACCAGTCAGGTGGTGGTGGCGGAAACCGTCATCGTCGGGCAGGTGCCGGACACATTTCTGAAAACCGGAGGATAACATGGAAGTCAAAGAGAGAATGGAGGAGCTGACACGGCTCCTGACGGAGGCCAACTACCGGTATTATGTTCTGGATGATCCTACCATGCAGGACTTCGAATACGACCGCCTGCTGCGGGAGCTGGAGGATCTGGAAAAGGCCCACCCGGAGCTGGCGAAGGAGGATTCACCCACCCGTCGGGTGGGCGGTGAAGCTCTGAGCAAATTTGAGGAGTACACGCATCCCGTACCGCTGATGAGCCTGCAGGATGTGTTTTCCCCGGAGGAGCTGGAGGATTTTCTGACAAAAACCCTGGAAAGCTACCCGGACACCGCCTTTTCCGTGGAACCGAAGATCGACGGCCTGTCCGTGGCGCTGGAGTACGAAAACGGCCGCTTTGTCCGCGGCGCAACCCGGGGCGACGGCGTCAAGGGCGAGGATGTGACGGAAAACTTAAAAACCATCCATTCCATTCCCATGATATTGGAGGGCGCGCCGGAGCGGCTCATCGTTCGGGGGGAAGTCTACATGCCCAAGAAGAGCTTCGAGGCGCTGAACCGGCGGCAGGAGGATGAGGGAAAGCCCCTCTTTGCCAATCCCCGGAATGCCGCCGCGGGATCCCTGCGGCAGTTGGATTCCAAAATCACCGCCAGGCGGAAGCTGGATATTCTGATTTTCAACGTTCAGCTTGCCGACGGCGTGGAATTCCAAACCCACGCTGAGTCGCTGGAGTATCTGAAGCGCCTGAGATTCAAGGTGATTCCCTTCAGCCTCCTGCGGGATGCCGGGGAGATTGTCCGTCAGGTCATGTCCATCAACGAGAACCGGGAGAAGCTGGCCTGCGACATCGACGGCGCGGTCATCAAGGTCAACGACCTTTCCCAGCGCCGGAAAATGGGCTCCACCGCCAAATTCCCCAAGTGGGCGGTGGCCTACAAGTATCCCCCGGAGATTAAGCCCACCGTGGTGGAGGACATCGTGGTGCAGGTGGGCAGAACCGGCGTGCTGACCCCAAAGGCCGTGGTGCGTCCCGTCCGGCTGGCCGGCACAACCGTCACCAATGCCACGCTGCACAATCAGGATTTCATCTCCGAGCGGGATATCCGGATCGGTGACACGGTGCATATCCGCAAGGCAGGGGAGATCATCCCGGAGATTCTGGATGTGGATCTTTCCAAACGTCCGGAGGGCACCGCGCCTTATCGGCTTCCCAATCGGTGTCCCATCTGCGGTGCCCCTACGCAAAAGGATGAGGACGGCGCGTTTCTGCGCTGCACCGGCGCCGAATGCCCGGCACAGCTCAGCCGGAACATTGCCCACTTTGTCAGCCGGGACGCCATGGATATCGAGGGCCTTGGGCCGTCCATTGTGGACGCCCTGATCGAGAAGGGCTTTGTCAGATCTCCCGCCGATATTTACTATCTGACCCTTCAGGAGCTGCGCTCCCTCTGGCAGAAGGGCGACACCGCCGCGAAAAAGCTCCTAGCCGCCATCGACGAAAGCCGTGAGCGGGATGTCAGCCGGCTGATCTACGCGCTGGGTATCCGGCAGGTGGGCGCAAAGACCGGAAAGGTGCTGGCTTCTCAATTCGGCTCGCTGGACGCGCTGATGGGCGCCTCCGTGGAGGAGCTGACCGCCGTTCCCGATGTGGGCGAGGTCACCGGACGCAGCATTGCCGATTGGTTTGCTCAGCCTCAGTCCCGCCACATGGTGGAGCGGCTCCGGGCAGCAGGTGTCAATTTTGAAAGCAAGCGGGTGGTGACCGATGCCCGGTTCGCCGGCATGACCTTTGTTCTCACCGGCGCGCTGACCAAGTTCACCCGGGAGGAAGCCACGGAGAAAATCGAACTGCTGGGCGGCAAGGCCTCCGGCTCCGTGTCGAAAAAGACGACCTATGTGGTGGTGGGCGAGAACGCCGGCTCCAAGGAGCGCAAAGCCCGGGAGCTGGGGATCCCCATTCTGTCCGAGGACGAATTTCTGAATATGATCCATTAAAAACTGCCGGAAAGCAACGCTTTCCGGCAGTTTTTCACATTTACAGGGAGAAATCCTCTTTCTCGTATTTCTCGAAATCCGGTGCCTTTGGCTTGGGCGGAATCCGCTTGCAGGGATCGTAGGCAAATCTCCGGCAGCAGCCGCACAGCGGCACAACGCCCTTCTTGACACAGAGAACCTGCTCCTCGTCCAGCTTTGCTCCGTGGGCGCAATAGGCGCAGGATTTTTCAATTTTCTTTCTGAACAGCACGGCGTTCCCCTCATTTCTCTGCGGATAACCGGATTATACACCAATTCGCCAGGAAATGCTACTCTTTTTTTCGGATATCATAAGCACAATTCCGGCAATCCCTGCGGGAATGGCGACGGCGGTCGTCAGCCACGGAGAAACGGCCGCCCGCTCTCCCGCCGAAAACAGAAAATACTGTGCCGTCACGGCCATCAGCAGGCTCAGAGCGGTCTGCATCAGCTTGCCCGGGAGATATTTTCCCATGCCAAGATCTCCTGTAACGGAGGCGGTTTGCATCACCACACAGAGGCCGCCGAAGGCCAGCATTCCGCTGCAGATCACGAACCGCAGGCCGTCCCCGGGGATTCTGTCCAGATCGCAGCAGCCGTTGGACAGTTCCAGCACTCCGGACACAATCACCTGACCCGGCAGGCTCAGCAGCCATAGAAGCCAACGGTTCAAAAACGCCAGAACCACCCTGAACAGCACCACCCAGCCGCAGACCGATGCCATGATCCGCATTCCTTGCCGCAGCGCTTCCGGCAGGGACATTTCCCCCCGGCGAACCGCGCCCGCGTTCCCATTGGATCTTCCGGGCAGCAGGATCCCCACCGTCAGGGCGGAGGAAATGTGGATCCCCCACAGAACCCATGGCACCCATGGCTGGGAGAATTTCCCGCCAATCATGCCGAACAGAAATGCGGGGCCCGCGTTGCTGCAGAAGCCCAGCATCTTTTCGGCATCCCGGCGGGAGAGCCTTCCCGCCTCATAGCTCTGGGCCACCGCCTGGGCGCCGGCGGGATAGCCGCCCAACAGACCGATCAGGAGCAGCGGCTCCGCCCCGGACGGGATTCCGCATAGCTTTCCTACAAACCGCAGAACCGGCACCGCCGTCCCGGACAGAGAAGCTGTCAGCAGGACGGACAGCACAAAGAAGGGGAACAGGGAAGGAATCACCACCCGCAGGCACAGGGAAACCCCCTCCCCGGCACCCCGAACCGCCGTTTTGGCGTCCAGGATCAGGATTAACATTCCGACGAAGGCCATCAGGCTCGTCCGCAGCCGCCGTGACATTGCGCATCACCTCGGAAGAATCTATGCGCGTCCAGGCAAAAACATCCCTGCCTTTACA
>JAQXIT010000005.1 GCA_029007925.1 Bacillota bacterium
TTCTTCTTTCCTGAAAACGGTGCCCTTGGCACCGCTCCCAATGTCATTGCCAGGAACGCCGGATCACTGGCTGTTTTTCAGCTTCTCCGCCTGATCGGCGGTGGCCAGGGCGTCGATGATCTCGTCCAGATCCCCGTCCATGACGGCGTCGATCTTATAAAGCGTCAGCCCCACCCGGTGATCGGTGACCCGGCCCTGGGGGAAATTATAGGTGCGGATCCGCTCGTTGCGCATTCCGGTGCCCACCTGACTGCGGCGCATTCCGGTGACCTCGCTGTCCAGGCGCTCCTGCTCCCGCTCGTAGAGCTTGGAGGCCAGCATCCGCATACATTTTTCCCGGTTCTGAAGCTGACTGCGCTCCTCCTGACAGGCCACCACAATGCCGCTGGGCTTGTGGATCAGCCGGACGGCGGAGGAGGTCTTGTTGATATGCTGGCCGCCGGCGCCGGAGGAGCGGTAGACCTGCATTTCAATGTCGGCGGGATTCAGCTCCACATCCACCGTCTCCATCTCCGGCAGCACCGCCACGGTGGCGGTGGAGGTGTGAACCCGGCCGCCGGATTCGGTCTCCGGCACCCGCTGCACCCGGTGAACGCCGGATTCGTACTTCATCCGGGACCAGGCGCCCCGGCCGTTGATAACGAAATCCGCCTCCTTGACGCCGCCAAGCTCCGTATCATTATAGTTCATCAGCTCGATGCTCCAGCCTTTCCGGGCGGCGTACATGGAGTACATCCGAAACAGGCTGTGGGCAAACAGGGCGCTTTCCTCGCCGCCCACGCCGCCCCGGATCTCCACAATGACGCTTTTTTCGTCATTGGGATCCTTCGGCAGCAGCAGAATCTGAAGCCGGCGGTACAGCTCCTCGCTGTGGGCTTTGGCCCCGCGGTAGGTCTCCTGACAGAAATCCCGCATCTCCGGGTCGGACATCAGCTCCTGAGCGTCCTCCATCTCCCGCAGGGCGCCCAGGTAGGCATGGTAGGCATCCACCACCGGCTCCAGCTCGTTCTTTTCCCGCAGCACCGCCGCCGCCTTCTGGGGGTCGGCGTAAAAATCCGGCTGCTCCGACCGGGCGCACAGCTCCTCGTACCGTCCGGCAACGGCCTGTAATTTTTCCAGCATCGGCAAATCCTTTCCATTCGGTAACGGTTCATGATTCTGCATTATATCAGCATTTTGGGGAAAAGTAAAGACGATTCCTGAGCAGTTGAATAGGATGTGGTGGTTTTGCGGCGTTTTTTGGGGATCCTTTTGTGCATCAGCCTGCTGTGCATCCCGGTGCGGGGCGCGGCGGCGGAAAAGTATGTGGCGCTGACCTTTGACGACGGCCCCTCCGGGCGGTTCACCCGGCGGCTTCTGGAGGGACTGGAAGCCCGGGGGGTGAAGGCCACGTTCCTGCTGTGCGGCTATCGGCTGAAGGACTATCCCGAAACCGCCGAGGCCATTTACCGGGCAGGACACGAGATCGGCCTTCACGGCTACAGTCATCGGGATATGGGCAAAATGACCCGGGCGCAGGCGGCGAAGGAGATCTCGGACACCGCCGCGCTGCTGCCGGAAGGGTGCCGGACGGTATTTCTGCGGCCGCCGGGAGGCTCCTGCGGAGAGGCGCTGCGGCAGGCGGCCCGGGATGCGGGACTGGCGCTGCTGAACTGGTCGGTGGATCCCCGGGACTGGGCAAACCACAACGCCGCGGCCGTAGAGGCCGCGGTGGTTCAGACCGTCCGGGACGGGGATATTATTCTGCTCCACGATATGTGTGACTGCTCCGTGGACGCGGCGCTGGCCATTGTGGATCGGCTGTCGGCGCAGGGCTTCCGGTTCGTCACCGTGTCCGAACTGGCACAGGTGCGGGGCGTCACCCCGGAGCCGGGGGTGGTGTACAGCCGCTTCCGGGAGTGAAGAGGGATTCGCCTGTCATCCCGGCGGAGCGAGCAAGCAGTGGGAATCTCATTTCATTCCTGATTTCCGATCCCCGCTCAGTTGGCGCCGTGAGCCAGCGCCAGAATGGCCCGGGCCAGCGCGTTGGCGGCAATGACAGCCTCCCCCTGGGTGTTCCCCGCGGCGCCGATCTCCACCAGCAGGCTGCCGGCGGTGAGATCCATATTGAACCGCTGAGAGCGCAGGGACACCGGGCGGCTGATGCCGGGATCGTACTGTTCCAGCCGGGCGGTGAGCTTCAGCGCCAGCGCCAGATTTTCCTGCCAGCCGGGATGATAGCTGCCGCTTCCGTCGGTGCCGACCACCATCATGATCTGCGCCGACCGCTGACCGCCCACCGTGGCGGAGGTCACAAGCTGGCCGCCGGTGCCGTCGGAGGCGTCCCGGTGGATGTCCAGCACCATGCGGATGGAGGGATATTCCGCAAGGTATTTCCGGATGGTGTCCCGGGCGCCGGAATAGGCGGCATTGTAATCGGGATAATCGTGGAGGGTGCGGTCATGGAGGACGTGGATTCCCCCGGCCTCCAGCACCCGCGCCACCTCGTCCCCGATGGAGAGCATATTTTCCGCTTCGTCCAGACTGCGGTAGCCCGGGGTACCGGCGTAGCTTTCGGTGGCGTGGGCGTGAACGATGAGCACCGTAGGCTGGTCACTGCACAGCTCCCAGTCAAGAGGGCGCTCCATCAGCGCCGCCAGATCCGGCCGGTAGCCGCAGAAATACTGGACGGAGGCAAATTCCAGATCCGCCTGGGTGAACACAGGCAGCTCCGGCTCCGTGCTTTCCGTGGGCGGGGCGGTTTCCGGCAGGGTATCGGGCACTTCGGTGGGCGCCGCCGAACCGAAGCGCAGAACCCGTCCCGTCTCCAGATACAGCAGTCCGGGAAGGGTCTGCCCGGGCAGCAGGAAAACGGCCGCCAGCAGCATGGACACGGCCAGCAGACACGCCGCCGCCCGAATCCGCCGCCGATCTTTCAGAAGATTCATGTTTTTACCTCCAGTAACAGGAAGATATGTCATTCCGAGGGAGCGGCCGTGGGAATCTCATCGGAACCTGTGGCAGGACTTCCAATGAGATTGCCGCGGCGGTTCCGTTCCCTCGACAAAAAAATCAGACAGAAGCAATTTCTGTCTGATTTCCGCGATTTATGGTTTTTTCCACTTTGGCCTGTCCGCCCGATCCGCCCGGAGCTTCCGGAAGAAATCCTGCAGCAGCGCGGCGCACTCCGCCTCCCGGACGCCGGATTCCACCGCCGGATGGTGGTTGAAATCCATGGAAAACAGACTGCACACCGAGCGGACGGCGCCGTATTTCCCGTCGGACGCGCCAAAAACCACCCGGGGAATCCGGGCGTTCAGAATGGCGCCGGCGCACATGGCGCAGGGCTCCAGCGTGACGTACAGGGTGCATTCCCAGAGCCGCCAGCCGCCCAGACGGCGGCAGGCCTGGCCGATGGCCTCGATTTCCGCGTGGGCAAGCGCGGAGCGATCCGTCTCCCGGCGGTTGCGCCCCCGGCCCACAATCTCGCCGCCCCGGACGACAACGCAGCCCACGGGCACCTCGCCCTGCTCCGCGGCCTCCCGCGCCAGTGCCAGCGCCTCGTCCATATAGTACAGGTCGTCCATACCGTGTCCTCCCATGGGGTATTGCCGGAAGCCCGGCTCCGGGCATATCATACCCCAGAAGGAGGCCGGATGTCAAGGTTCCATCAGCATGGCGGCAAACAGCACCGCCAGCTCCTGCCGGGAGAAGGGACGCGCCTGCCGGTTGTCCAGCCGTCCGTCGGCGGAGGTCACCCGATCCAGCAACAGCCGATCCAGCGCCGCCTGCTCCTCCCCGGTCTCCGCCCGGCCGGTGACCAGGAAATCAATGGTCACCCCAAATACCTCCGCCATGGCCGCCAGCGTGTCCAGCGCCGGCTCCCGGCGTCCCTGCTCATACATACCAACCGTACTGGGACTGATTTTCAGCCGCTGAGCCAGTTCCGCCTGACTCATACCTGCCGCGCGCCGAAGAGACGCGATCCGTGGACCCAACAAAAGTACCACCTCTTTCCTTGGATTTGTCCCCAGTATATCACAGAAATCAGAAAAAAAACAGAAGAAAGAAGGCATCTACACGATTCGACTGACATCACACATTTCGTGTAGTACCATGACCCATGGGGAGACCAAAAACCATAAGGGGAGGTTTATGGGGATGAGACCATCCATCGAACAGATTCTATACATAGACCCGCAGGCGGCGGTGCCGGCGGGATTCTGCCCGGTCTGCGGCGGCGAATTGTACGCCCCCGGACTGGTGTGCCTGCGCTGCGAGAGGGACAAGCCGTGACGCTGGCGGAAATGAGCGGGGAGTACCGGGCTTCCGCCGCCCTGCTGCGCTCCCGGCTGCGGAAGCTGCGGCAGGAGCTGGCGCGAGCCGAGGATCCGGAGGAGATCTGGCACCTGAAACGGCGCATCGCGGAGCTGACGCCCATGCTGACCCAGGTCAACGAGCTGGCGGAGCTGACGGAGCACTACTACGAGAGGGGGTACTGGCGCAGTGAGAAGTATACCCTTTGAGGACGAACGAACGGTGCGCCTGCCGAAAAAACTCCAGCAGCAGCGGCTCCACCGGGTAATCCGGGAGGAGCTGACGGAGCTTCAGCGGGAAACGGTCATCGCCTACTATTTTCAGGAGATGACCCTGTCCGAGATTGCCCGGCAGCGGGGCGTGAACAAAAGCACCGTCAGCCGCACCCTGCGCCGGGCGGAGGAACGGCTCCGGCGGTTCCTGCGGTATTGAGACGGAGCGGGTGCGGCTCTCTGTCCTTCCGCCCGCAGCGAAGAATCCCTTCGCGGCGGGAGAAAGCTTTTCCGCCGGCTCAGGCCGCGCAAAAACGAACCGCCCCGGGGACCCGGGGCGGCTTTCTGTGGGTTTATTCGCCGTAACGATTGGAAACGGGCGTGACGACCGGGGTACCGTCCCGGTTCAGCAGGGGCGTCAGGCCGCCGGCGTAGCCGTTGACCTGCCAGATGTAGTTCACACCGGTGTGCTTGTCGACCCAGATCTCAACCCGGGTGCTGAAGCTGCCGCCCTGTGTGTAGGTTCGGACAAAGCGATTGTCTTGGGATGCCATGGCTTACTCCTTTCAGGGACGGTAATCGGTGCGATAGCCGGGGTTTTCCGTGGGGCGGAGGGCATTGGGGTATTCCATGTCCGTCTGCATATCCAGAATGATCTTCTGGATCCGGCTGTAGACCTCATGGGGCTGCTCCAGATCCTCCATGGCCGACAGATTCGTCTGATCCCGGCGATTCAAACTCCCGCCGCCGTCCAGCACGATGTCGCCGGTACGGAACAGCTTATCCAGCAGACCGATCCGCACCCGGACATTGCGCAGATCCTTATAAAACAGGGAGGTTTCATTCACGGCGAAGAAGCCGCCCTGCAGGATGACGCGCCGGTTGGTAACATAGTACGCGGTGTTTTTCCAGCGGCGTCCGGCGGAGATCATGCTGCCCAGCCAGATCCACACCGGCATCAGATGCAGCGCAAAAAACGGAATGAGGAACAGCATCATTTCTCCCTCCGTCAGCGCGGGGATCAGTATGTTCAAATCCAGACACAGCCAGACCACGGCAATGGGCAGCATGGTCAGGGATTTCGTGGCGATGAAGGCGCCCCGTTTGGGCTTTCCGCGCCACAGGATGGCTTCCCCGGCGGCCAGTACGGGATAAGGTCGGCGGGGATCCAGATCGTCGGTCATCTTATTTCTCCTTGATGCCCTCAACCAGACCGTTGGCCAGGCCTACCAGGCCCTGCATTTCGCTGGGGATGATGATCTTGGTGGCCTTGCCGTCGGCGATCTTCTGCATGGCCTCGATGGACTTGAGCTTGATAACCTGCTCGTTGGGCGCCTTCTCATTCAGAAGCTGCAGGGAGTCGGCCAAAGCCTTCTGGACGGCCAGGATGGCCTGCGCTTCGCCTTCGGCCTTCAGAATGGCAGCCTGCTTCTCGGCATCGGCCCGGAGGATGGCGGATTCCTTTTCGCCCTCGGCGATGAGGATGGCGGACTTCTTCTGACCTTCGGCCTGCAGGATGGCCTGCCGGCGGTCACGCTCGGCCTTCATCTGCTTCTCCATGGAGTTCTGGATGTCGGCGGGAGGCAGAATGTTCTTCAGCTCCACGCGGTTGACCTTGATGCCCCAGGGGTCGGTAGCCTCATCCAGGATGGCGCGCATCTTGGTGTTGACCACGTCACGGGAGGTCAGGGTCTGATCCAGCTCCAGATCGCCGATGATATTACGCAGGGTGGTGGCGGTGAGGGTCTCCATGGCGGCCATGGGCTGCTCCACACCGTAGGCGTACAGCTTGGGGTCGGTGATCTGGAAGTAAACCACGGTGTCGATCTGCATGGTGACGTTATCCTTGGTAATCACGGGCTGGGGCGGATAGTCCAGCACCTGCTCCTTCAGGGAGACCTTCCGTGCGATGCGGTCAACGAAGGGGAGCTTGAAGTGTATGCCCACGCTCCAGACGCCATGGAACGCGCCCAGCCGCTCGATAACGTAGGCGTAGGACTGCTGAACCACGGCAATGTTGGAAATGATGATAATAAAGAGAATGACAACGATTGCGCCGATGAGAATGAATTCCATAATTTCTGCCTCCTGATAAAATGTAAAATGGTTGTGCGGCAGCGCCGCGGGATTACGGTACCTTGACCTCTGCCGGCACCGGAGTGACGAAGGCCTTGACGCCGTCGATCCGATCCACCTTCACCAGAGTGCCTTTGGCGATGGGCTCACCGGAAGTACTGCGGGCGGTCCACTCCATGGCGCCCAGTTTGACCTGTCCGGTGGCGGCCACATTGTCGATGTCGGCGGTGACATAGCCTTCGGAGCCCACCATGGCGTCCACATTGGTACGCACCAGGCTGGGATTGAAGTACCGCCGCACCATGGGGCGCAGGCAGGCCAGCAGGATCACCGACACCACCGCGAACAGCAGCGTCTGGAGCCAGAGCGGAGCGCCGCAGATGCTCGCGATCAGCGCCGCCAGAGAGCCTGCCGCGAACCATGCAGACACCAGCGACACCGTGCCGGCCTCCAGAACCAGAAACAGCACCATGGCAGCCAGCCAGAGATATGCTTCCATACAAAATTCCTCCTTTTCAGTGGTTTGGTTCGTGCCTATAGCATACCAGATTTCCGGGGTTTCGTCAATTGACGATATGCTTAAAAATGGCACTTTTGACATCCGGATCCGAAAAATATCCCGCTGTTTTTAGGAAATACAAAAT
>JAQXIT010000006.1 GCA_029007925.1 Bacillota bacterium
TAGGCCGCGGCGGGAATATCGTGGCAGAAGCGCTGGATTTCCGACGCCTCCGCCACATGGAGAATCAGCGGATTGTCCTGAGGGCGGCCCTTGGCCTCAAAAATTTTGGCCACCGCCGCCTCGTTCAGGCCGTCGGCTCCCAGACCGTAGACCGTTTCCGTGGGGATGGCAACCAGACCGCCGTCCCGGATAATCCGCGCCGCGATCTCCGGTGTTTTGGGATCTTCCGCGGCAAAATACAGAGTTTTCATAGGAATTCCTCCAATGGAAAGGAGCAGCCGCGCGCCGCGGCTGCTCCCCTTTGGAAATCGGATTACACGGTGGGCTGGTTGGCCGCCTCGATGATCTTGACGAACTTCTCGGGTACCAGGGAGGCGCCGCCGATGAGGCCGCCGTCGATGTCGGGCTGAGCCAGCAGCTCGAAGGCGTTCTTCTCGTTCATGGAGCCGCCGTAGAGGATGGAGATCGCCCGGGCATTCTTGGAGGAATACAGCTTGCGCACCACGGCACGGATGCCCTCACAGACCTCCTCGGCCTGCTCGGGAGTGGCGGTGCGGCCGGTGCCGATGGCCCAGATGGGCTCGTAGGCGATGATGACCTTGCGGATCTTGTCCTCGGACACACCCTGCAGGCCCAGCTTGATCTGCATGGTGATCCACTCGGTGGTGATGCCGGCTTCCCGCTGCTCCAGGCTCTCTCCGCAGCACATGATGGGAGTCAGGCCGGCCTCCAGCGCGGCCAGAACCTTGGCATTGACATCGGCGTCGGTCTCGCCCATGGCGCGGCGCTCGGAGTGGCCGATGATCACATACTTGCAGCCGGCATCCACCAGCATGTTGGTGGCAATCTCACCGGTGTAGGCACCGCTGGGGTTGGGGTTGCAGTTCTCGGCACCGATGCCCACCCGGGTCTCCCGCATGGCGCGGACGGCAGCGGGAATGCAGACGGCGGGGACGCACAGCGCCACGTCGCACCAGCGGCCCTTGGGCATGATGGTCTTGAGCTGTGCCATAAACTCCTTGGTCTCGGAGGGAGTCTTGTTCATTTTCCAGTTGCCGGCAATGACGGTCTTACGATACTTTCTGTTCATGTTTCCTGTTCTCCTTAAAATTATATCGATACATCACAATGGATGCGATATGCGAATTCGGGGCGCTCCCGGGGAAGTGGGGTGGCCGCAGGGCAGGGATCCGCCCTGCGGCATCATTTTTGAAGGGGAATTACTTATCCTGCAGGCAGGCAATGCCGGGCAGCTCCAGGCCCTCCAGGAACTCCAGAGAAGCGCCGCCGCCGGTGGAAATGTGGGTGATCTTGTCCGCGAAGCCCAACTGCTCGCAGGCAGCCGCGCTGTCGCCGCCGCCGACGATGGTCACGGCGTCGGAATCCGCCAGAGCCTGCGCCACGGCGATGGTGCCCTTGGCCAGCGTGGGATTCTCGAACACGCCCATGGGGCCGTTCCAGACCACGGTCTTGGCGCTCTTGACAGCCTCGGCAAAGAGCGCCTGAGTTTTCTCGCCGATGTCCAGACCCATCTTTCCCTCGGGGATCGCGTCGGAATCCACGGTCTCCACGGGGATCTCCGCGTCGATGGGAGAGGGGAAGCTGTCGGCCACCACGGTATCGATGGGCAGCAGGAGCTTGACGCCCTTGGCCTCAGCCTTGGCCATCATGTCCTTGCAGTAATCCAGCTTCTCGCTGTCCAGCAGGGAGGTGCCCACGCTGTAGCCCTTGGCGGCCAGGAAGGTGTAGGCCATGCCGCCGCCGATGATGAGGGTGTCCACCTTCTCCAGCAGGTTGTTGATGACGTTCAGCTTGTCGGAAACCTTGGCGCCGCCCAGGATGGCGACGAAGGGACGCTCGGGGTTGGCCAGCGCCTTGCCCATGATGGAAACTTCCTTCTCAACCAGATAGCCGCAGACGGCGGGCAGATAGTCGGCCACGCCGGCGGTGGAGGAGTGGGCGCGGTGGGCGGTGCCGAAGGCGTCGTTGACGAAAATATCGGCCATGGAAGCCAGCTCACGGCTCAGCTCGGGATCGTTCTTGGTCTCGCCCTTCATGTAGCGGACGTTCTCCAGCAGCATCACGTCGCCGTCCTTCAACGCGGCGGCCTTGGCCTTGGCATCGTCGCCCACCACATCGGCGGCCATGATGACTTTCTTGCCCAGCAGCTCGCTGATCCGGTCGGCAACCACCTTCAGGCTCAGCTCCGGCTTCCACTCGCCCTTGGGCTTGCCCATATGGGAGCAGAGAATGACCCGGGCGCCGTGATCCACCAGATAGCGGATGGTGGGCATGGCGGCAACGATCCGCTTGTCGGAAGTGATCTTGCCGTCCTTGGTAGGCACATTGAAGTCGCAGCGGCACAGAACGCGCTTGCCTGCCACCTCAATATCTTCGATGGACTTCTTGTTATAATTCATGATAATTCCTCCAAATCATCGGGGCTCGCGTCCCGCATTTTACCGTAATCCCGCAGACCGGGAAAGTCGAGCTGCCGCAGCGCCTCGAAAACCGTGACGGCCACCGCGTTGCTCAGGTTCAGGCTCCGGGCCTGACTTCGCATGGGGATGCGGAGGCATTGGTCAAAATGCTCCGCCAGAAAGTCCTCCGGCAGGCCTTTTGTCTCCTTGCCGAAGAACAGGTAGCAGCCGTCCCGGAATTTTGCCTCGGTGTAGCTCCGGGGCGCCTTGGTGGACAGGCACCACATCTGTTCCACCCGGTTTTTCGCGAAGAAATCCGCCAGCGAATCGTAGGTCAGGACTTCCACCAGATGCCAGTAGTCCAGCCCCGCCCGTCGGACGGCCTTCTCCGAGATGTCGAAGCCCAGCGGCCGGATCAGATGGAGCCGGCATCCGGTGGCGGCACAGGTTCTGGCAATGTTGCCGCAGTTCTGGGGGATTTCCGGTTCCACCAGCACGATATTCAGCATCCAATCCCTCCAAACCGCTTCCCGGCGCTTGCCCTCCTATTGTAAGCCAAAGTTCTCACAAAATCAATCCAAAAATCAGATTTTCCGCAACTTTTCATAGTATATACATAAAGAATTGATCCGCGGAGAGAAATTTGTGAAAAATGCGGACTTGATTTTCGGAAAAAGTTTGCCTTTCACCAGAAAAATCGGATACTTTCACAGAAAAAAGCCGCTGTTTTTGTGCAGTTTGCAGTCCGCGCTCCCGGCACAAAAGCAGGCGCAGTCTGGCAAAATCTTGAATTCCTGCCGGAAAGCGCCTTTGCGGGAATTGACAATTCCCGCAATTTGTGAAATAATGTACAGGTTCAAACCAAAGAAACAAGAGGGATATGCTTATGCTTCAATCCAGAACACATAACTGCGGCGAGCTTCGGCTTTCCGACGCAGGCAAAAAGGTCACCCTGGTGGGCTGGCTGGAGAACGTCCGGGAGGTTGGCTCCAACTTCGCCTTCCTGGTTCTCCGGGACTTCTACGGCACCACCCAGGTGGTGGTGGAGACCGAGGAAATGATGCGCGCCGTCAAAGGCATCAACAAGGAATCCACCATCTCCGTCTCCGGCACCGTCCGGGAGCGGGAGAGCAAAAACCTGAAGCTGGCCACCGGCGAAATCGAGGTGGTTCCCGAGAAGATCGAGGTTCTCGGCAAGTGCCGCCACAATCAGCTCCCCTTTGAGATCAACAAGTCCAGGGACGCGGACGAGAATGTCCGGCTCAAGTACCGGTTCCTGGATCTGCGGAACCCGGCAGTCAAGCGCAACATCGTCCTGCGCTGCCAGGTGGTGGCGGAGCTGCGCCGGCTCATGACCGAGAAGGGCTTCCTGGAGATCACCACCCCCATCCTCACCGCCTCCTCCCCCGAGGGCGCCCGGGACTATCTGGTTCCCGCCCGGAATCATCCCGGCAAGTTCTATGCCCTGCCCCAGGCTCCCCAGCAGTTCAAGCAGCTTCTGATGACCTCCGGCTTCGACCGCTACTTCCAGATCGCCCCCTGCTTCCGGGACGAGGACGCCAGAGCCGACCGCACCCCCGGCGAATTCTATCAGCTGGATATGGAAATGGCCTTCGCCACCCAGGAGGATGTCCTCTCCACGCTGGAGGATGTGCTGGTGCCGGTGTTTGAGAAGTTCGGCAAGTATTCCCGGGTGTCCGCCGCGCCCTTCCGCCACATCCCCTACAACGAGGCCATGGAGCGCTACGGCTCCGACAAGCCCGATCTGCGTATTGATCTGGAGATCCGGGACATCACCGACGCGGTACAGGGTTGCGGCTTCGGCCCCTTCGAGAACGCCGTGGTCAAGGCTGTGGCGGTGGACAACTTCACCCAGGCCCGGAAATGGATTGACAAGCTGCTCTCCGACGTGGAGGTGCAGACCGGCAACAAGGCCTGCTGGTTCAAGGTGGACGAAAACGGCCAGCTCACCGGCGGCATTTCCAAGTTCCTCACCGACCGCGCCGGGGCGCTGACCGAGCGGCTGAATCTGAAGCCCGGCACCTTCGTCTGCATGGCCGCCGGCAAGAAAGCCGCCGCTCAGAAGACCGCCGGCGTCATCCGCACCCTGCTGGGCCGCCGGGTGCCCGGTCACTTCGACGAGGAGCAGTACGCCATGTGCTGGATCGTGGACTTCCCCATGTACGAAATCGGCGAGGAGTCCGGCGCGCTGGAATTCTGCCACAATCCCTTCTCCATGCCCCAGGGCGGTATGCAGGCTCTGACCGATGCCGAGGGCGACATGGAAAAACTACTGGCCATCAAGGCCGATCAGTACGATCTGGTGGTCAACGGCTACGAATCCGCCTCCGGTGCCGTCCGGAACCACGATCCCGAGATCATGGTCAAGGCCTTTCGGATGGTGGGTCTGGGTGAAGAGGACGTCAAGGCCAAATTCCCGGCCATGTACAACGCCTTCACCTACGGCGCGCCGCCTCATGCCGGCGCCGCTCCCGGCGTGGATCGTCTCATTATGCTGCTGACCGGCGAGGAGTCCATCCGGGAGGTCATTACCTTCCCCATGAACAAGAACGCTCAGGATCTGATGATGGGCGCTCCCACCACCGTGGATCAGTCCCAGCTGGACACCGTCCACATTGCCCTGAATATCGAGGAATGACAAAACCCGGGTGCCGAGGCACCCGGGTATTTTTAACGCTTCCGCAGATCACCGATCCCGGATGGCGTCGATGGGACGCTTGGCGGCGATGCGTCTGACGGGGAGGAAGCTGGCCGCGGCAGCCACCAGCAGGCAGATGCCGAACAGCAGTCCTGCCTGCCGCAGACCGACGGTCAGAACGGTCAGCAGCAGTCCCGCCTCGGTGCGAACCAGATGGTTGATGAGGCCGCAGATGGCAAAAGTGCCGCCCAGCGAGAGGACAAAGTTAATCATGGCGATGAGGAAGCTCTCCGCGAAGAAAATCCGGAACACATCGTTGCTCCGGGAGCCGATGGCCCGGAGAATGCCGATCTCCCGCTTCTTGTAGGAGATACTGGTGGCGATGAAGTTGGAGAACAGCAGCGAGGCGAAGACCACAAACACAACACCCACGCTGATGAACACCTTCTGCAGCATCTCAAAGATCTCGTCCAGCGCTTTCAGCTCAAAACTCACCGGGTTCATCAGGTTGAAGTGATAGGG
>JAQXIT010000007.1 GCA_029007925.1 Bacillota bacterium
ATTTCGATTATTCCGCCACCGATTACGAGCTGGATCTGACCCCCGGCCGCGTGTTTTACTACTTCCACGACCCGGCCCGGTTCTGGAAATACATCCGCCCGGTTCGCAGGCGGAAGTAAGTTACTGCCGCTTCTTTGCTGCAACGGCGCGATTTTTGGGCGAAGGAAGAACTTGCAAACGCTCTGCCGGCAAGCCGCAATCACACAAGCAAAATCGCTTCCCGGTTTTGGGAAGCGATTTTTTGACCACATATTTGATAATAGCCGGATTGGGAGTACGCGGGAAATCAAAGCGGGGGTCGGGGAAGCCTATTTCTCCTCATATTCCGCGTCTGCCTTTGTCCGGTGGACGGTTCCTCGGGGGTGCTGGGGCGGGGCATACAGGGACGAGAGTTTCAGGGGACGGTTGCCGGCATTTATCACATTGTGCCAGGTTCCGCAGGGTACCAGCACCGCGTCCCCCACACCGATGCGGCGCTGGCAGGTCAGCTTTTCCCTGCTCTTTCCCATACGGACAAGCGCCTGTCCTTCCTCAATGCGGATCAGCTGATCCGTATCGGGATGCAGTTCCAGGCCGATTTCACCGCACACCGGAATGCACATCACGGTCAACTGCAAGTGATTGCCCGTCCAAATCACCGTGCGGAAGTTCTGCTTCTGCCGCGACTCCCGGGGGATGTTCACGGTAAAGGGAACCGCCCCCGGGTCGGCCATAGGGCAGCCCCATCCACGCTCCATGGAACAGAATGAATCCATCGCAAACACTCCTTTCACGCACCATTCTATGCGCTCCGGGTTTTCTTGTGAAGGATTTGCTTTATCCCATGGATCTAGTCGAAATCTTCTTCTCTGAGAAACGGCAGACAGTTCTCTGGCCTTTCTTCGATAGCTCGCACTCTCTTCCAGAGTTTATTATGGAATTCAATAAATGCCTTCTTGGATCCCCATGGATGCCAAACCGTCCAACTTGCCTGTCCTGACGGATTCTGATCCGGTACAAACACCACCGTGATATCCAAAGTTTGTCTCGAATTCCCATGGGGCACAAATCTGACCGTGATGTGCTGCTCCATCTCCAGATGCGCGCGTTTTTCCTTACGAAGCCGGTTTGGTACCATTGGCGGAATTTTGAATTCCGGGTCATGGTAAGCGTACGCCCATTGCCCATCCGGCAACTGCTCTTTTGTCAGTTCGATGGGAGCGAATGCTCTCCAATTTCCAAGCCTGACATTGGAAAATGTGATCTCATCCTTCTCCACATACGGGCCGAGGAAATATATGGACAGGCCTTTCGATTCCGGTCCTTCGCTGATTACCGACACATCGCTCTCCCTTTCCACTAAGCACGGTAATCCAACATGCATGCAATAAAGAGCAAATTGCGCAGACTTTCTGTCCTGAGCGTCATCCCTCTGTTTGAAGTAGTAATACGTCGTTTTTTCCTTACGCTCAGGGTCTTTCAGGTATTCAAAGGAAGCGGCGCTTTGTAAAGTAGGCAGTCCCAGGCAGGGCTCCGCATCCACCAGGAACTCCTCGGTACAGATATAAGCCTGCTTGGCACAAGCCGAGAATGCCGGAAAATCGGCCACTTTCTTCTTCCACGCCTTCAGGCCGCTGCGCCGTTTGATGCCCAGACCCGCGGCGCTGCCGATACCGATCCACGCGTCCGTCTGATCCTCCGCGTTAATGAGGTTGAGATAGAGATAGTCACTGTCAAAGCAGGCGATCCCCAGCACATCCGTATGGAGCCGGGCGGACATGGGTGTGGCAATTTCGGGAAACAGCTCCGGATCCTCCAGCGAAATCAGATCCGAGCAGATCGTAAACCACTGGGCGTTTTCATCGGCAATAATGGCAAACGCGCCGTCGGCCTCCTCTTCGGACGCAGCCGGCTCATACTGCCGCTCAGATGCCATTTGGGACAGATATCCCGCCACGTCATCCATGGAAATGTTCCCATTTTTTCGAATGCTGATATTGGAAATCCAACTGCCCATAACAATGCCTCCCAAAAAATTTTTTTGCGGATCGTGTACCGTCGTTCCGGCCGTCCACGGCTCGCGTCATACACCGGGGGATTCGCCCTCCGTATCCAGCAGGCCGTAAACCCGATACCGTGACAGAATACTCTGCAGCTCCAGCTTATTGCCCATCAGCTGCCGGCAGGTCGCCGTTTTTTCTTTTCCGGCGGCTTTGAGCTGCGCCATTTTGGTGACCGTAGATTGATAATCCATCTGTACCGCCGCCAGCATTTTTTCAAATGCCTCCAGCCTGCTTTCCTTGTCCATTTTTTCATTCTCCATCCGGTATTCCCGGTGATGATCCGCCGGTTATTTATACAATAGCACAGATTTTTGGTATTGTCAATCACGCTACAGGAAGCCGCCGCCTTCCCAAGCAAGCAAAACGCCGCCCGGCGGGCGGCGTTTGGAGATTCCCGAAAAGGCGGCGTTCAAGTATAGATGATAATCAGTCCCGTCAGCATCCCGATGATGACCGCGGCGGCGGGCAGCTTGGAGCGCCACATCAGGATGGATTCCGGCAGCAGTTCGCCGAAGACCACATACAGCATGGCGCCGGAGGCGAAGCTCAGCGACAGCGCCAGAGCCACCGGGCCCATGGCTCCCACGGTATAGCCCAGCGCGGCTCCCAGAATCGTGGGGAACCCCGTCAGCGCCGTGATCAGGACGGAGCGCCATTTGGGCATGCCGCCGGAGATCAGCGGCACGGCCACCGCCATGCCCTCCGGAATGTTGTGCAGGCCGATCACGATGGCCATGGTCAGTCCGCCCCGGTTCAAAAGTGCCTCCGCCGCGGTACGGGCGAAGGATGCGCCAATGACCATGCCCTCGGGCACGTTGTGCAGCGCAATGGCCGCCGCCATCACCAATCCCGCCAGAAACAGACCGTTGCGGGGCTGACGTCCCTCCCGGTGTTCCTGCAGATGGTTGGCATGGGTCAGCTCCTCCAGAGAGTCGGCGGTGCGGGGGTGGTTTTCGTCGATATGCGCCACCTCGTGGTTGGTTTTGCTGTCGATCCAGGCATTGAGCAGGGCGATCACAACATAGCCCACCAGCACACCTGCCACCACCAGCCACACGGGATTTGCCAAATTCTCCGCGTGCAGCGCTTCCGTCAGCAGGTCAAAACACACCACGGAAGTCATCACTCCCGCGGCAAACGACAGCAGCAGGCTCACGGTCTTGCCGGAATCCTTCCGGAACAGGCAGGATATCAATCCGCCCATGCCGGTTCCGCCTATGCCGGCCAGCGCCGTAATGCCGATCACACTCCAGATCATTCTCTTTCTGCCTCCTCAATTTGACAGAATTCGCTTTTCCCGCATATCCTACCACGTTGAATCGCGGCTGTCAATTCCTGTTTTCGTTTTTCAGAAAAAGCGCATCTGATCCGTTTTTTCGTCCAGAGTGTTCAGATA
>JAQXIT010000008.1 GCA_029007925.1 Bacillota bacterium
GACTCGTCCCGTCCGATGAGATACCGGCAATCCGTATCCTCCACCCGTCTGCCGTAGTACAGGTGCAGCAGATAGCCATCCGCGTAAAGTCCCATCATGTAGGTGGTATTGGGGGTATTTATACGGAAAATTCTTGTTTTCTCATTGTAAAAAATTGACATTTTTCATTCTCCCGCATTCTGGACTACCTGCCGGCTCCCGCTGGGGGAAACGGTGAAGGTAAAGGAAATTTGCTTTTCCGACAGCCGGTATTTCTCCATCAGCGCCGGGCCGCAGGAGTTGGAGCCGATGCCGGAGACCCTGTAGTCGATTCGCAGATGGGTTTTGCCGTCGGGAACCAGCTCATCCGTATGCTCCGCCCGGTCGATGGCATCCACCGAGTAAGCGGAAACATTGCACTCGAAGGCACGGTCACTTTCAAAGCGCATTTTTCCGATCTCCAGCAGCTTCACATCCACGTGGTTGCCATGCTCCTGGGGGCGGACGTAGGGAACATACTCCCTTTCGGCACTGCTTTCATACATTCCCACGGTGCTGCCGTGGTGCAGGTCGCAGTAGCTTTCCAGCGGGCCCCGGCCGTAGTAGCGGAAGGGCAGATTCTGTTCCGGCAGGGTGAGTTCAAAGCCCAGCCGGGGTAAGTACACCACATTTTCCCGCACATTTCCCTTCAGGCTTGCGGATATTCTGCCTTCCGCATCCACAGACACGTCCAAGGTATAGCGGAAGAAGGGCTTTCGGGATACGCCGGCCAGGGAGCCTTCCACCCGGACGCTGCCTTCGGTTGGGCGGCAATCGTAGGTTTTGGAAAACAGCTTGTCCAGATTCTCCCCCTGCCAGATATTATAGCTGCCCCAGAACAGCTTGATATTCCGGTCATTGTCCGTGGGTGCCCGCCAGGCTGTCAGGCGGATGGGCTCCGCAAGCTGCTCCTCCCCATCGATGACCAGGGAGGTGAAGGTTCCGAACTGCTTGGAAAACACATACCGGAAGCCCTTGCCGGAGAAAATGACCTCATTGGGCTTTTCCTCCGTGGCGGCGCAGCCTTTGGGTGCGGCGATTCCGACGCCGTCCGCCAGACAGTGCTGGGTCTGCGCCGTCAGTTCCCCGCCGTGATAGAGCCTGCAGGTCAGATACAGGCCGTAACGGCACGCCTGTACCGGGACAGAAATCGGAATCTCCGCCGATTCATGAGGCGCAAGCGCCAGCGCCGGATGCTTTTCGGCAATGACTTCCCCGTCCGCTTCCACGGTATACACAAACTCACATTCGGAAAAATCGGTGAAATCATAGCGATTGGTGACGGTCAGAACGCCATCAGCGCAGGCGGTACGCATGGGCTGGCAGGCAGCTTTCACCTCATAGGAGCCGGCTTTCAGGCTCCGGTCGGAGAACACCATGCCGTCGCAGCAGAAATTCCCATCATGGGTCAGCTCTCCCGCAAAGTCGCCGCCGTATTTCTGAACGCCGTCCACAATCACCGTGTGATCCGCCCACTCCCACACGCAGCCGCCAATCACATTGGGATACCGGTCGAACATCTCGTTGTAGTCCCACACATCGCCGGGGCCGTTGCCCATGGCGTGAGCGTATTCGCAGAGCATGATGGGCAGGTGAAGCCCCGGATCCTCCGCCATTTTGGACACCGTCGGAATATCGTGATACATATTGGAGATCACATCGATATTCCGGTAATCCCCCTTCCGGCAGGCGTCCTCGCAGTGGCGCAGGCGGCCGTCATTCAGGCTTTTCAGCCACTGAAGCATGGCAATATGATTGGGGCCGTGGCCGCTTTCATTGCCGGTGGACCACATGATGACGCTGCAATGGTTTTTGTCCCGGGTCACCGCCCGCTCCATCCGCTCCAGGAATTCTTTCCGCCAGGCAGGATTGGTTCCGGGCCAGTCCTCGCTCTCGCTGTCATAACGGTATTCCACGTTGGCGTAACGGCGCACGAAGCCGTGGGTCTCAATATCCGTCTCCAGAATCACATAGAAGCCCAGCTCATCGCACAGCTCCAGAAACACCGGCGACGGCGGATAGTGAGAAGTACGGACGCAGTTGATGTTCAGCTTCTTCATCAGTTCCAGATCCCGGCGCAGTTCCTCTTCGGTCTGGCACCAGCCCTTGTAGGGATCCGTGTCATGGTGATTGACGCCATGGAGCTTGACGGGAACGCCGTTGATCAGCAGCTCA
>JAQXIT010000009.1 GCA_029007925.1 Bacillota bacterium
CTTTTGGAGGAAACCTTTGCTGGGTGGCAAATCATAAAACACACTGTTGTGCATCAGAAATACGACATCCCCAGAACATATGGTCTTGCCGAACTGGAAACAGATGTTGTAACCTATGTGGTTAAAAAATGAGATGCTATAAACAAAGAAAAGACTTTTGAAAATGTCAAAACCGCCGGTTTTCGTGATGAAAACCGGCGGTTTTGGTCCGGGCTGCGGGACTTGAACCCACGGTCTCTTGGTCCCAAACCAAGCGCGATACCAAACTTCGCTAAGCCCGGATATGAAGTTGAAGATTTTGCCGTTGTGGTCAAATATGGGGTCTAGGGGATTCTACCTCATTTTCGGGGAACGTTCAAGGGCACCTATTCAGGGCATTGCGGAGAAACAGGGGAGCGTACAACATTTCGGGCAGTCGAACCGGTTTGGTGCTCCGGCTCCCAAATCAAGTGCCCTACCAACTGGGCCACACCCGGATATTGAATTGAAGGAAAAAGCTCGTTGTGGTCAAATATGTGGTCAAAGAAATTCTACCACATTTTCGGGGAACTTTCAAGAGCGGCGACTGGGAGAAATTGGGGAGAAACAGGGGAGTGCGCAACATTTCAGACAGTCGAACCAATTTGGTGCTCCGGCTCCCAAAGCAGGTGCCGCACCGCAAGCCGCAGGGCGGGGAATGGGAGTATTATACAGGATTCCCGGAGAAAATGCAACGGGTATTTTGCCGCATTTTATCCTCGGCGGTTGTTTTCCTGGGGAGATTTCCTGTCCGGCGTCGGGGGCGGGGAATTTTCCCTTGAAAGTTATACCATTCCGACGGGGCGGCTTGACTAATGGCGGGGTTCTGGTATAATAAATGGGAAATTTTCAACATGGGAGTATGTTATGAGGAAGAAAACACTTTGGGTCACGCAGACTGCCGCCATGCTGGCGCTGCTCATCGTGCTGCAGTGGGCGACAAAACCGCTGGGGCAGTTGGTCACCGGTTCCTGCGTCAACGCGGTGCTGGCTGTGACGGTACTGCTGTGCGGACTGAGCAGTGGTATGACGGTGGCGCTGCTTTCGCCGGTCTTCGCTTATCTTTTCGGGATCGCGCCGAATCTGGTGACGGTTCCGGTGATTCTGTTGGGCAATGCCGCTTTCGTGACGGTGCTGTATCTGGCGGGCGGCGGAAAATCCCTGTGGAGATCCGCTGCCGCATGGCTGGGGGCTTCCCTGACCAAGTTTGCACTGTTGTATGTGCTGGTGACATATGGGATCTGCGGTCTGCTCGCGGACGCTCTGCTGGCGAGGGGACTGCTGAAAGCTCCTATGCTGACCGCTCTTCCGGCCAGTTTTGCCGCGCCTCAGTTGGTGACCGCCCTCATCGGCGGCGGTGTAGCGCTGTTGATCGTCCCGGTTCTGAAAAAAGCTATGCGTCGATAAGGAGGCAGTATTATGCGCGGAATTCCTTCTCTGATCACCGATATTCGTAAAAAAGTCTTTACCGAGGTTGCCCGGATGGCCTACGACGGCGGCGACTACACCAAGGCGGAGGATCTGCCTTACGTCATCGTCCCCGGCGACCAGCCGCTGCATCGGGAATCCGTTTTCCTGGAGCGCGCCATTGCCGGTGAGCGGGTGCGGCTGGCTATGGGACTGTCCATCCGTCCCATTCAGACCAGAACCCTGATGACCGAGGGCATGGATCATGCCGCCATCGCGGAGCAATACTACGAGCCGCCCCTGGTCAACATCATTCCCTACGCCTGTCACGCCTGCCCCACCAATCAGTACCGGGTCACGGAAAGCTGCCAGAACTGTCTGGCGGCCTCCTGCCGGAAGGTCTGCCCCAAGGACGCCATCTCCTTCGTCAACGGCAAGAGTCACATCGATCCGGGAAAGTGCATCAAATGCGGCAAGTGCGCCAAGGCCTGTCCCTACCACGCCATCATCCA
The DNA here is from genome assembly GCA_029007925.1 of Bacillota bacterium. Classification (GTDB taxonomy): domain Bacteria; phylum Bacillota; class Clostridia; order Oscillospirales; family Oscillospiraceae; genus Faecousia. The sequence goes on from JAQXIT010000009.1 coordinate 1,938, forward strand.
TCTGGAGCGCCCCTGTCAGGCTGCCTGCGGCATGGACGCCATCGGCTCCGATGAGCATGGCAGAGCCGTGATCCAACAGGAAAAGTGCGTCTCCTGCGGACAGTGCCTGGTGTCCTGCCCCTTCGGTGCCATTGTGGACAAGGGTCAGATCTTCCAGGTGATCCGCTCCATCCTCCAGGGCGATCAGGTCATCGCCATCGTGGCGCCGGCTTTTATCGGCCAGTTCGGCAAGCATTCCACCCCCGAGAAGTTCATTTCCGCCATGAAACTGCTGGGCTTCGATTCGGTGGTGGAGGTGGCCGTGGGCGCGGATATGTGTACCATCGAGGAGGCCAAGGACTTCCTGGAAAAGGTGCCCCAGCATCAGAAATACATGGCGACCTCCTGCTGCCCGGCTTGGCATTCCATGATCTATAAACTGTTCCCCGGCGAGGCCGGGAACATTTCCATGACCCTGACGCCCATGGTGTTTACCGCCCGGATGGTGAAGAAGGACAACCCGGGGTGCAAGGTGGTATTCGTGGGGCCCTGCGCCGCCAAGAAGCTGGAGGCCATCCGGGAGGACATCCGCTCCGACGTGGACTTTGTGCTGACCTTTGAGGAGCTGCAGGGAATGTTCGAGGCGAAGAATGTGAATTTCGAAACCATCGAAGGCTCCACGGCGCTGAACGAGGGAACGGCGGCCGGCCGGGGCTTTGCGGTGTCCGGCGGCGTGGCAGGCGCGGTGACGGAGCTGATCCGCCAGATCCATCCCGACATGGAGGTACGAACCGCCCGGGCGGAGGGCCTGCGGGAGTGCCGGAAGCTGATGACGCTGGCCAAGGCCGGCAAGTACAACGGGTATCTTCTGGAGGGCATGGCCTGTCCCGGCGGCTGCGTGGCCGGTGCCGGTACGCTGCTGCCCGTGGAGCTGGCAGCCACGGTGGTGGGACGCTATCAGAAGGAGGCCGCAGCGGTGAGCCCCCTGGAAAGCCCCTACCGGGATCGGGGAGAAACGCTGGACTGAGAATAAGGAGCGCCGGCAGCGGTTCATTCATTCCGCTGCCGGCGTATTTTTATCTGCCGAATTTTGCGGCGGCGCGCTTCATCATGTCCCGGATGGGGAGCTGATAGGGGCAGCGGGTCTCGCAGATACCGCAGCCTACGCAATCGGAGGCGGTTTTGGGCATGGCGTTGTAGCGGGCCTTTGCCCAGTCCTCCAGACCGTAGCGGGTCAGGTAGCCCTCCATCAGGAACACGGAGTAGATGGAAATGCCGGCGGTGCAGGGGGCGCAGTAATTGCACCGGCGGCAGAAATGGGTGCCGAGAGCGTCCCGGACGGCGCCCATTTTCTCCCTCTCGGCCTGGGATAGAGGCGCGGTGTCAGAAACGGCGGCCAGATTCTGCTCCAGCTCCCGGGGTTCCGCCATACCGGGGATCACCACGGTGACATGGGGATTGGCGGTGACAAACCGCAGAGCGAGGGTGGCGTCCTCAATGGCGCCGCCGGCCAGCGGCTTCATGGCGATGAAGCCCACGTTTTTCTCACCGCAGAGCCGGATCAGATCTTCTCCCTGAGTCTCCACAATGTTGTAGGGGAACATGACGGTCTCCACCCAGGGCAGCTCCAACGCCCGCCGGAACACCTCTGCCGAGTGGGCGGTGACGCCGATGTGCCGGATCCGGCCGTCCGCTTTGGCCTGAAGCAGTGCTTCCAGGGCGCCTCCGGCAGCGCAGGCTTTGTCCAGATCGGCGGGGGATGGGTTGTGGAGCTGGTACAGGTCGATATAATCGGTGCGCAGGTTCCGAAGGCTGATGTCGATGTCCCGTGCCATGCCCTCCCGATCCCGGGAGCCACTTTTGGTGGCCAGGATGAAGTGATCCCGGATGCCGTCCAGACCGTAGCCTATGTATTCCTCGCTGACGGTGTAGCCCCGGGCGGTGTCGATATAATTGATGCCGGCGTCCAGCAGCTTACGCATCAGCGTGCGGGTGCCTTCCGCGTCGATCTTCTGAATGGGAATGCCGCCGAAGCCCATCCGTGAGACCTTCAGGCCGGTTTTGCCCAGAATTCTGTATTCCATGCGTGATTCCTCCTGATTTGAACCGTTTCCCTGATTATACCGGAAACGCGCCGGAAAAACAAGGCCTTTTTTCCAAAAGATACCGCCCCTGCCATTCCGGCAGGGGCGGTGTGATTTGCGGGGTTACTCCGGCATTTTGGTGCCGCAGCTTCTGCAGAATTTCACGGGATTCTCATAGACGGCACCGCACTTGGGGCAGACCAGGTTGGACGGGGCGGCGGGAGCCTTTTCGGCCTTGCTGCCGAGGATCTGGCTGTCCCGCTCGTCGATGGCACCAAGCTGCTCGGTCAGCTCCGCGATGGTGTCCTGCTTCTGGCGGATGTCCTCGAACATCTTCTCCAGAGCGGAGCAGTCCGGGTCGCCGTTGACCCACTTGTTGTAGGACAGCTCGCCGGCTTCGGAAAACAGCCGCTGGATCTCGGTGCGCAGGGAGTCCATGTGGGTCTTCAGCTTGGTCTTCTCCAGAGAGGAGGAGGTCTTTACGCTGATGGTCGTGATGCCGCGGTTGAGAGAGGCTTTGAATTTGTCGAACGCTTCGGCCATAAGAGTGTCCTCCGGGGATCAGTCGTTGTAGGCGCGATAGAGGAAGGAGGAAACGTCGTCGTCGATCTTGGTCTGCTTGGAGCCGTTGGCAATGTACAGCTCGCCCTTGCCCTTGCTGATGCTGTAGTCGTACAGGAACAGGATCTCACCGTCGGGGGTAAAGGTGAATTCGTGGACATCATCCTTCACCACGGAGGCCTTGCCGCCCTTGTACAGCTTCAGGGTGCCCAGCTCCTTGTCGGAGTTCCAGTCGGTGAAATAGATCAGCTTCTTGGTGTTCACATGGTAACGGATGCCTCTGGTGCGGACATCGTCGTCCACCTTCTTGCCGTCCAGATACAGCTCGCCCTTGCCGTTCTTCACATCCTTGAAGTAGACATAGTGGCTGCCGCCGACGACGGTGTGGCCGCTGTCGGAAACATCCTCATCGATCTTCTTGGCGGCTTTCAGCTTCTTGCCGGAGATGTCGACCCGGTACAGGATGCCGGTATCGTCCTCCTCGTCCACATCGCTGAGGACATAGGCAGTCTTGCCGTCGTTGGTCAGATACAGATCGTCCACATCGGTCAGCGTCATCGCGTTGGCGGTGTTTTCCACGGCGATGCAGTACTCAACGGCATCCTTCCATGCCTCTTCAAAGGCGTCATAGCCATTCTCATAGTAGTCGGCGATGGAGACCTTGGGATATTCGCCGTTTTCCAGAGCGGTGTAGGCGATCACGGGAGTGTCCAGCGCGTAATCCTCGTAAGTCATAACGTACTCGGCGACAGCGACGGCCTTCTTGCCGTTATAGAAGTACAGAGTGTTTGTGTAGTTAGTGGTTGTAGCATCCTCGCCGGCGAGGTAATCGCGCAGATAGTCGTAGGTGCTGTCGTCCTTCTTGTCGTCGGTAATCAGATCGGAGAGCTTAATCTCCGCTTCTTCCTCCTTCATGTAATAGAAGGAGCCGTTGTCGTAGTAGGTGCCGACGATGCGGGAATCGGACTCAATCTTCTCGGCGTCCTTGCCGTTGACCTGCAGGTACAGGCTGCCGTCCTTCTGGAACAGAACGGTCTTACCGTCTTCGGTAATACCGGAAAGGCTGGAAACATCACTGGCGACCTTCACGGGCTCCTTGCTGCCGGTGGCGCGGAAGAGGGTATAATTGTCGTCCTCATCCTTGTCGGCCAGATAAGCGATCTGCTTGCCGTCGCCGGAGACATAGAACTCCGCAACGTCGCCGTCGATCTTGGCCTTTTCCTTCAGGTCGTGCTGATACAGGGTGCCGTCCTTAATGTAGGTAACCAGATTGGCCTTCTCGTTGATGGTGTAGTTGGAGGTCACGCCGGTGTCCAGCTTGACGGGATCCTTCTTGGTATTGGTCATATCCTGATAGTACAGGGTGTAGGTGCCGGAGTCATACTTGTCCAGATAGAACAGCTTCTTGCCGTCCTTGCTGAGACGGACGGAGGAGTCGACGTCGCCCAGATCGTCGGTAATTTGCACGGGCTTGGCCTTGGGCAGGTTGGTATAGTACAGCTCGCCGTCCTTGTAGTACATGGCGCAGTTGATCTTGGAGCTGCCGCTGCCGGCAATGGCGGCGATGATGACGATGACCAGAATCAGGGCGACTGCGGCCAGACCCAGCTTCAGGAACTTCTGGGGGATCCTGGAGATCACGCTCTTGGCTTTGCCGACTACGTCGGGCTTGGCGGGGGCGGTTTCCGCCTTGGCGCCGCAGTTCTCACAGAAGCCGGAGCCGGCTGCCATGGGCGCGCCGCAGTTGGAGCAGAAGGTCTCAGGGGCGGTTTCGACGGGTGCAGCCGGGATGGGTTCTACCTTGGCACCGCATTCGGGGCAGAAGGCGGAACCGTCGGGAATGACTGCGTTGCATTTTGTACAGTTCATACGGATACCTCCAATTTAAGAATACGAAATAATATTATGCCTGCTTTTTGGCAGTATTGCGAATAATCCGCTTGCCGATAGCGTTGATCAGAATCAACACGACGCTGACGCCCAGCACGATGAAGGTGGGAGTCAGGCCACCATACAACACGGAGCCGGTGAAGCTGCTCAGCATGGGGATATTGCCCTGGGCGGCGCTCCAGAGGGAGGGGAAGAGCTTGGCGAACAGCGCTGCTCCGATCAGCGGGCAGCACAGAACGGTGAGGGTAATGCCAATGTCGCCGCAGGTGCGCAGCATGTTCCGCTTGTTGGTCTTGGCCAGAAGCAGCATGGCCACCACCGCCAGCAGGGCGAAGAAGCCGATACACCAGTAGGAAAGACCGAACTGCATGCCGTAGTATATGGCGGGCGCCTGCTTTTCCAGGGCCTTGGGCTCCAGAAGCTCCCAAATGTCCATTTCCACGACCTGAGAGGCGAAGCTGACAATGTCCTGCTCCCGAACGTCGGTGCCGAAAACCTCTTTGACCAGCGGGGCGTTCTCCCGCAGGAGATTCTCCACTTCCTCGGTGGTGACGGCGGTACTGCCGGTGCCGTTGTAGATGCCGTCTATATAGGAGGACATCTTCCCGGCAAAGAAAGCGGGAATGGTGGTTTTCTCCAGGAACTTTTCCAGATCCTTCTGGGAGACCTTCACGGTGCCGTCGTAGTTATCGGAAATCTGCTGAACGACCCATTCCACCACCGTGATGTCGGGATCCTCCACACCGGAGATGACCCGAGAGGCGGGGAGCCGGGCCAGATCCATGGAATCCACGGCATCAAGCAGATTCTGCTGAAGCCGTTCGCCGGAGGTGGCGCGGCGGACATCGAAAAGGAACAGCGC
>JAQXIT010000010.1 GCA_029007925.1 Bacillota bacterium
TCCCAGTCCTCCGGGGAGACCTTCCCGTCCCAGGCGACGGTCTCGTTTCGCAGTGCGGCGTCCGCCGCTTCCAGAAACAGGGTGTATGTGGGTTCCAGAAAGATCTCCTCCTTTCCGGGTTCATGAAATGTAAGGGCTTCCCCGCCGGGGCGGGAATCTCCCTCCTGTGTCATTCCGGGGAGCGCAGCGACCGTGGGAATCTCGTTCTATCCTACGCAGAGATATAAATGAGATTGCCACGTCGGGGGGTTCACCCCCTCCTCGCAATGACAGGACATCTTCACTCTCAACTCCCAACTCTTCCCTCCCCACAGTGGGGCAGGAGCGTCACTCGCCGCGGCCGTAGCCGTATTTATAGCCGTAGCCGTACTTGTAGCCGTAATGGTTCTGTCCCGCGGGGACATCGTTCAGCACCGTACCCGTCAGGGGCGCGCCCCGGTCGTACAGGTCGCTGACGGTATTGTAGATCTGATTCCGGCTGGCGCAGTCCGGCTTCACCACATACAGCACCCGGTCGGCAAAATGACACTGCAGCGCGGTGTCCGGCACCATGGCGCAGGGCGCGGTGTCCAGAATCACATAGTCAAACTTCTCCGTCAGCTCCGCCAGAATCCGGCGCATGGCCTTGGCGTCGATGCTGTAGCGCAAATCGGTGACGCTGGGGCCGGAGAGAAGGGACAGATTGTCGCTGACCGGGATGAGGCACTCGGTGACGGACAGGTCGGGATCCTTCATGCAGGCCATCAGTCCACGGCGTCCCGGCGCCTTGCCGAAACGCTCCGCCACGCTCTGACTGCGCAGATCCCCGTCCACCAGCACCACCCGGCTGCCGTCGGCAGCCAGCGCCAGCGCCAGATTGGCGGCCACGGTGGTCTTGCCCTCGCCGCTGACGGTGCTGGTGACCAGAAGCACCTGCTTGCTGCCCTCCAGCTTGTCCACCTTCAGCTTCAGCCCCCGGAAGGGCTCCCGCAGCGCCGGCATATTGGACAGCAGCACAAAGGCACGGTCATTGCGGCGCTTTTTCCGCCGAGCCCGGGGCACCACCCCCAGCACCGGCAGATTCACCAGCTCCTTGAGCTGATCCACCGAGCTGACGGTACGGGTAAACAGCGCCAGCACCAGCAGCAGCGCCAGACCCACGCCCACGCCGACCACGCCGCCCTTCAGGACGGAGCGCTTCCAGGAAAACGCGTTGCTGGGTTCCGTGGGCATGGTGGGGGCACGGCGGATGATAACCTGGGGATTGTCCACCATGTACACCGCCACCTGAGGCCAGCAGTCGATGGCGGCCCGGAGGATGTTGTAGGCGTCCTCGGGGGAGGAGCTGCGCACCGTCAGGGTGAACAGGTTGGTATTGGCCACGGCCTGAGAGGTCACGGTGCCGTTGATATAGGGGGTTCCCAGCTGCTGCCGCATCAGATCCTGCATCAGCTCCGTCCGCAGCAGATAGGGGAAGGCCTTGGCCAGCGCCTCGGCGGCGGCATTGTCATAGTAAGTCGAGGCAAAGATATCGTCGGCACCGTAGCCGGAGCTGACGGTGAACTGTGCCTTGGCCTCGTACATGGGGCGGTAGCTCCGGTAATCCCGGAGGAAGGAAACGGCGGCGAGAATCGCGGCCAGCACCAGAACCGGCAGCCAGAAACGCTTCAGCGCCCGGACAAACTGCCGCAGCACATGGAACAGGTCGATGGGCTTGGTTTCGTTTTCGGAACTCATGTGCGCGATCCCCCTCTCTCCGTTTTTTTCGGCTTTTCGGCGCCGTGCTTTCCGTAGCCGTAGCTCCGGCCGTAGCCGTAACCGTAGCCATAGCCGTAACCGTAGCCGCTGCCGGAGTGTCCCCACATATCGTTCAGGACGCAGCCGAGGAAGGCACTTTTCGTCCCCCGCAGGGAGTCGGCGGCCTCATTGACGTCGCAGGCGGGGGTGCAGTCCTGTCGCACCACCAGCACCGAGGCGTCCGCCAGATCCGCCAGCACCAGCGTATCCGCGAAGAAGCCCATGGGCGGCGAGTCCACGATGACGCAGTCGAACACCCGAAGCTGCTGAAATACGCTGGCCGTGGTGGCGCCGGAAAGCAGCTCCACGGAATGGGTGGAGGCCTTCTCCGGGAACAGGGTGTACAGTCCCAGCTTGGGGTGGCGCGCCATGCACCGGCGGAAATTGGTCACGCTGAAGGGCTCCGCCAGCATCTGATCCAGGGGCAGCTCCCCCCGGCAGGCGCCGTCGAAGAACCGGCGCATAGCCGGCTTGCGCAGATCGCAGTCCACCAGAGCGGTGTTTTTGCCCTTCATGGCCATCATGGCGGCCACGTTGCCGGCCACGGTGGATTTGCCCTCGTTTTCGCCCACGCCGGTGATCAGGAAGATTTTCCGGCCGTTGGCGGTCATTTCATGCTCCAGCCGGGCGCAGACGTCGTTGATCTGCTCGGCGTAGGCACGGCTGATGCCGGGATCAAAGACCTGCAGGCCGGTTTTTTTGCGCTGGAGCAGAGATTTGAGGGTTCGGTGTTTCCGCTGATGCCCCACAACCCCCAGAATGGAGGCGTCCAGCAGCGACCGGGCACCCCGGGTGGTCTGGACGGTCTCCCGCCGGATGTTGATCCAGCACAGCAGCAGCGCCACCGCCGCCGCGCCGGCGGCACCGGCGATGAAGGCGCTTTTCCGGACGTCGAGCCGGTTGACGGGATCGGCGGACACATTGGGATTCTGGATGATCTGCAGCACGCACTTGTTGGTCAGATACTCCGTCACGGACGGGAAAATGTCCACCAGCGCCCGGATGGCCCGGAAGGCATCCTCCGCCGACGGGGACTGAACCGATACGGTAATCAGATTGCTCTCGCCTACCTGCGCGGCCTGAACGGTGCCGTGGAAACCGGCCAGCTCCGGATCCGCTTCCCGGATCTCCTGCAGAACCGTGTCGGTTTTCAGCATTTCGGTCATCACCGCCGCCACCTCCCGGGTGACGGTGAGGTTTCGGTTGCTGATATAGGAGGTCTCCCGGGAGGTGACCGCGTAGGTCATGCTGGCCTTGTAGAGATCCTGATGGAACCATTGGGCAAACAGCGTGGTGCCCATGGCGAGAATCAGCGCCGCCGCCACCGGCATCCACAGGTGCCGCAGCAGCATTCTGATCAGACAAACCGGCGATACTCTCCCGGCGCTCCGGGATCCGCTATCCTGATTCAATACGGTAACCTCCTCACATTAGGAAATGACGACGGTGAGGATGGCAAGACCCGTCAGTCCGTCGGCGGTATAGCTGTAATACACCCAGTAATCCCCCGGGGTATCGGTGTCCACGCTGCCCTCCACGTTCACGTCCGCCAGGGGCACACTGCCGCCCAGGCATTGGGCGGAGGCAAGGTAGCTCCGGGCGTCGAACCGGCTGCCGGCATCCAGATACACCAGCTGCTCCTTCAGGGTGACGGTGGGGCGGGCTTCGCTGTAGGACTCCACGATCACCGGCAGGCTGACCCGGGCGGTATCGCCCATGCCGTTGGTGACCTGCGCCGTCACCGCGTAGACGTTGGGGCGCTCGGTGGTGCTGAGGACGGAGATCCGGACGGAATCGGAAATGTCCCCGTCCAGCACGTCGGTGGCCTTCAGGTTCCGGACGATGGTGCCGGAGCTGACCGCGGCGAAGTTCAGCGGCGCCTTCACTTCCAGCGTGGGCTTGCGGTAGTCGGTGTAGCGGATCCAGCGAACCCGGCTGGCGGAGTTGTTGTCGCTGTCGAACACCAGATAGGTCACCTTGGCGGTGTCGTTGCCGATGAGCTTGGAAACACTGCCCACCAGAATCCGGTCCGTCAGGTCGCCATCCTGGGGATCCGAGGCGGTGACGCCCGCCAGCAGATCGCTCTGGGGCTGCCGGACGGAGATCTCCAGTATGTCGCTGTCACATTGGATCGCCGGGCCTTCGCCGGCGCCGGTGACGCTCTGCCGGATCCGGTCATACCCGAACAGGCACCCGGTGAGCACCAGCAGCGCCAGCAGTACGATTTTGATGATTTTCATAATCCATCCATCCTGTATTGTGGAATCCCCCTTTCCGGGGAGGTAGGTGCATCCTGTCATTTTATATTGTATCACAGGAGATAACAGATATCAACCGTAAACTTTCACAGGAAAATTCACAAACGGGCTATGATTTTTACCCGGCGTATGCTATAATAGATTAAATTGGTATTTTTCTGCCATATCCAAATTTCAATTCTGACGAGGTACGCGCATATGGGAATGTTTTCAAAAATTTTCGGCACCCGCTCCCAGCGGGAGCTTAAGAAAATCCGCCCCATGGTGGATCGGATTCTGGCGCTGGAAGCGGAGTACGGCGCCCTGTCCGAGGAGGCCCTGAAGGGCAAGACCGCCGAATTCCGGGAGCGGCTGGCCGCCGGCGAAACACTGGACGATCTGCTTCCCGAGGCCTTCGCCGCCGTCCGGGAGGCGGCGTGGCGGGTGCTGGGCATGAAGCCCTATCCCGTCCAGCTCATCGGCGGCATCATTCTGCATCAGGGACGCATCGCGGAGATGAAAACCGGCGAAGGCAAGACGCTGGTGGCCATCCTGCCCTGCTACCTCAACGCCCTCACCGGCCGGGGCGTCCATGTGGTCACCGTCAACGAATACCTGGCCAAGCGTGACTCCGAGTGGATGGGCAAGGTCTACCGCTATATGGGTCTCACCGTGGGGCTCATCATCCCCGGCATGACCCCGGCGGAGCGGAAGGTCAGCTACGCCGCCGACATCACCTACTGCACCAACAACGAGCTGGGCTTCGACTACCTGCGGGACAACATGGCCATCTACAAATCCGAGCTGGTTCAGCGGGGGCACGCCTTCGCCATCGTGGACGAGGTGGACTCCATCCTCATCGACGAGGCACGGACGCCGCTGATTATCTCCGGCAAGGGCGAGGATTCCTCCAAGCTCTATGAAATGGCGGATTACTTCGTCTCCACCCTGCGCAAGCAGGTCTTTGCCAAAACCGACGAGAAGGAAGTCCAGGACAACTACGACTGCGACTACTTCGTGGACGAGAAGAGCCGCACCGTGTCCCTCACCGCCAGCGGCATCGCCAAGGCCGAAAAATACTTCGGCGTGGAGAACCTGGCGGACGCGGAGAACTCCACCCTGTCCCACCACCTGAATCAGGCCATGAAGGCCCGGGGTCTGATGAAGAAGGACATCGACTATGTGGTGAAGGACGGCCAGATCATCATCGTGGACGAGTTCACCGGACGTCTGATGTACGGCCGGCGGTACAACGAAGGCCTCCATCAGGCCATCGAGGCCAAGGAAGGCGTCCAGGTGGCCGGCGAAAGCAAGACTCTGGCCACCATCACCTTCCAGAATTTCTTCCGGCTCTACGACAAGCTCTCCGGCATGACCGGCACCGCCCTGACGGAGCAGGAGGAGTTCGCCTCCATCTACAATCTGGATGTGGTGGAAATTCCCACCAACCGCCCCGTGATCCGGATTGACCATCCCGACGTGGTCTACAAGACCGAGCAGGCCAAGTTCCGGGCCATCGTGGCGCAGGTAAAAGCCTGCCACGAAAAGGGTCAGCCGGTGCTGGTGGGTACCGTCTCCATCGAAAAAAGCGAAGTGCTGAGCAAACTGCTGAAGCGGGAGGGCATCCGCCACAGCGTCCTGAACGCCAAATACCACGAAATGGAAGCCCAGATCGTGGCTCAGGCGGGTCAGTTCGGCGCCGTCACCATCGCCACCAACATGGCCGGCCGCGGCACCGACATCGTGCTGGGCGGCAACGCCGAATATCTGGCGAAAAACGAACTGCGCAAGGCGGGAACCCCCGAGGAGCTGCTGGCGGAGGCCGATTCCTACGCCGAGACCGAGGATCCGGAGATCCTGTCCGTCCGGGAGCGGTACGCCGAGCTGCTGAAAAGCTACAAAGCCCAGATCGCCGA
>JAQXIT010000011.1 GCA_029007925.1 Bacillota bacterium
GTGAGATTCATTTCTTTCCCTCCTTCAGCGCCCGCTTGCCCAGCCGGAAGTGCTCCACCAGCGGGAGCTTGGAGGGGCAGGTATAGGCGCAGCAGCCGCATTCGATGCAGTCGGTGAGGTGGAGGCGGTCCAGCGCCTCCAGATCTCCGGCCTGCTCATAGCGGTAAAGATTCAGGGGCTGCAGGCGCATGGGACACACGCCCACGCACTTGCCGCAGCGGATACAGGGGATGGAGCGCCTGCCCTCGCCGTTCTGGGCGTTGGACAGGCAGAGGATAGCGTTGGTTCCCTTGACCACCGGGGCCTCCAGATCCACCTGGGCCACGCCCATCATGGGGCCGCCGCTGAGCACCTTCCACACATCGTCGGTGAGGCCGCCGGCGGCCTCCACCAGCTCGGCGAAGGAAGTGCCCATACGGGCGATCATGTTTTTGGGCTGCTTCACAGCCTCACCGGTGACGGTGACGATGCGCCGGGTCACAGGCTCGCCCAGAAACACCGCCTTGTAGACGGCGGCAAAGGTGGCCGCGTTGAACACAGCGCAGCCCACGGCGGAGGGCAGGCCGCCCGGCGGCACCTGCCGGCCGGTCAGGGCCTGGATGAGCTGCTTTTCCGCGCCCTGGGGGTAGCGGGTGGGCAGCACGGAGATCTCGATGCCGGGATAATCGGGAAGGATTCCATTGACCTTGGAAATGGCTTCCTGCTTATTGTCCTCCACCGCCAGAACGGTTCGGGTCGCGCCCAGAACCCGGCGCAGGATCGTCATGCCCCGGAGCACCTGCTCCGGGTTGGTGCGCAGCAGGGTGTCGTCGGCGGTGATGTAGGGCTCGCATTCGCAGGCGTTGGCAATCAGGGTATCCACCTTGCCCATGGCGGACAGCGCCTTGACATTGCCGGGGAAGGCGGCGCCGCCCATGCCCACAATACCGGCTTCCCGGATCCGGCTCAGCACGGTATCGGCATCCATCTGATCCGTGGGAACGTCCGGCGTCCGGGCGGGAATGGTGGTATCCCGGAAATCGTTGTCGATGACCACGGCCATGACCATCCGTCCGGAGGGATGGGGCCGGGGCTCCACGGCGGTCACCGTGCCGGAAACGGAAGCGTGTACCGGCACGCACAGGCCTTCGCCGTCGCCGATCTTCTGCCCCCGCAGAACCTTGTCGCCCACCTTCACCAGCGGGGTGCAGGGAATGCCGATGTGCTGCTGCATGGGGATGACCACCTGCTTGGGGATAACCGCCACCGAGGGCGTTGCCTTGGCGGACAGCTCCTTACGGTAGGAGGGATGGATCCCTCCGAAAAAAAGGCGTTTCATTTGTTCACCTCATTATGTTTCATCTTAAGTGCGGATCAATTCCCGGAATCCGGGACTGTAATAGCAATTTCCCTGCCCGTCCATCCACATGGCCTCCGCCTCCGTCTTTTCCAGCAGCGCCTGCCCTTCCTCCCGGGAGAGCACAAACAATGCGGTGGACAGGATGTCCGCCAGACCGGAATCCCGGCAGACAATGGTTACGGAGCGCCAGCGGGCGGCGGGATACAGGGTGCCGGGATCGATGATGTGATGGTAGACCTTTCCGTCCACCACATAATAGCGCTGATAATCGCCACTGGTAACGACGGCCTGATTGGTGACGTACAGGGTGTGCAGATATGGATCCCCGCCGTCCGGATCCGTGATGCCCACGATCCAGGGGGTTCCGTCCGCGTCCTTGGGGCCGGTGGCGCAGACGTTTCCGCCCACGCTGAGAAGCAGCCCGGAGGGCGCGGTTTTCGCCACCCGCTGAACCGACCATCCCTTGGCCACCGCGCCCACATCCAGGCGCAGCTTGGGATCGGACAGGTAGACGGTGGCGTTCTCCTCGTCGATCACCACGTTGTCCCAGCTTGTGTGGAGCGCGGCTTCCTTCAGCGCGTTTTCGTCCGGCAGGGCGGCATTGACCGGGTCGTCCATGCCGTCGGTTCTGGCATCGTGCCAGAGGGCGAGGACGCTTCCCATCGCCACGTTGACGGCGTGATCCGTCAGATCGTAGTAGGTTCTGCAATCCTTCAGAAGCCGGATGATCTCCCCGTCCACCTTCACGGGAGCGATGCCCGCCTGATCGTTGACGGTTTTCAGGTTGTTCAGCCCCTCGTAGTCGTGGTAGATATCAAAGAGCTGATGGTAGACCAGAAGCCGGTCGTGAATCTCCTGCGCCTGGGCCTGAAAGGCCTCCTCGCTGTCCGCCAGACCGCTGATATAGGTCACGGTGTCGAACAGCGTCAGGAAGCTGGCCTGATACTGTTTTTGCGCGGGAGACTTTCCCGCGGCGGCGCAGCCTGTCAGAAGCAGCACGAGGCTCAGAAGGACGGCGGTCAGTTTATGAAGCATACGGATTCCCCTGTCGATGGAGTATCCGGCTGTCGGAAACCCGGCAGCCGGTGAAATGGTATTACGCGGCGGCCTTGGCAATCAGAGCCTGGAAGTCGCCGATGCCGATGGTAACGGAAGAAGCCAGATCGGCATCCGTGGGAGCGGTCTTGTCGTTGACGGCAATGCCGGCAACCTGAGCGGGAGTCTTGCCGGTGACATAAGCGGCAAAGGAAGCGGCCTGCTCGTACCACTCGTACTTGGCGCCGCCATAGGCCTTCATGCCGTAGTTGTCGCCCAGCTGATTCTTGGTCTGGACGGGAGCGGTCAGGTCGGTGGTGATGGCGCCGGCGGCGTCGAAGGCTACCTTGGCCTGGACACTGTCAATGTAGCAGGAGGTAATGACGCCGTCCTTCATGGTCATGGCGGTGACATTGGAATCGAGCTGAGCGGAACCGGCCTTCTCGGCGGTGGCGTTCTTGCTGCTGCTGACGCTGTTCATGGAAGCCAGCACCAGCTTATCGCCGGAGTGGGCGCCCAGGTGCTGCGCGTTGTTCACGGCAGCCTCAATGCCGGCGACATAGCCGCCCAGATAAATGGTAGCGGTGGAAGCCAGATCCGCGTCGGCGGCATGGCCGGTCTCGTCCAGAGCGCCGTTCTTGAGCTGATCCACGGTCTTGCCAACCACGTAGTTGGCCAGAGCCGCAACCTGCTCATACCACTCATACTTGGCACCGCCATAGGCCTTCATGCCGTAGTTATCGCCCAGCTCATTCTTGGTGAGAACCTCGGCAGCGGTGTCAGAGGTGATGGCACCTGTGGCATCAAACTTGACGGTAGCGGGAACGCTGTCGATCATGCAGGACTCGATGACGCCGTCGTCTCTGACGGTGACGGCAACCAGCGTCACGTCGTACTTCGCCTTGCCTTCCGCATCGGCAGCGGCGCTCTTGCTTTCGGAGATGTCGGCTCCGATGTACAGGCCGGTCTTGACCAGGGTGTCACCATTGCCGGTGGGGTTGGACGGAGTTGTTGAGGGGTTGGTGCCGCTGACTACGATCTGACCGGTGCAGCCAAAGAGCAGGCTCATCGTCAGCATCAGGATCAGAAGAATCGCGATTTGTTTTCTCATTACCAGAAACCTCCAATTAATATTGCTTCCCCGGATACGCAGGGGAGCTTTTCGATAAAAGTATATCAGAAGTGTCTTAACAGAAGCTGTCAAATACCTTAATAATTATTAAGATTTTGTGTTTTCCGGTTCCTTTGTGTCGAATGTACGGGGCAGCGTCACGGTAAATGCGGTTCCCTGCCCCACCCGGCTGTCCACATGGATGGTACCCCGGTGATCCTCCGCCACCTGTGCGGCGATGGCAAGCCCCAGGCCGGTGCCGGCGCCTTCCGTTTTCGTGGTAAAGAAGGGATCGAAAATGTGGGGCAGCACGTCCTCCGGGATGCCGCAGCCGGTGTCGGTCACCTGAAAGCAGACGGTGTCCTCATCGAACCGGGTCTCCACCGAAAGCACTCCGCCGTCGGCCATGGCCTGAAAACTGTTGAGGATCAGATTCAGCAGCATTTGGGAAAGCGAAAGCTCATTGGCCTGAATCCGCTGCTCCCAGCAGTTCAGGTTCAGCCGGATTTCCACCGGTTCCGGCTTGGCAGGCGCGGCCACATCCAGCGTCTTTCGCACCAGCTCGTCCGGTGAAACCATGCGGATGCAGGCGTCGGAGTTTTTGCGGGACAGGTCGGACAGCCGGGAAATGATGGTTTTCGCCTTCTGAGAGGCACCGTAGATCTCCAGCAGGCCATCGTACAGCTCCGGATCCTCCTCCCCCACCCGCTCCAGTGCCATCAGACTGTAGCCCATAATGGGGGTCAGCAGATTGTTGAACTCATGGGCGATGCTGGAGGTGAGGGTGCCGATGGTCTCCAGACGCTGATGGTGCGCCAGCTCCCGCGTCTGCCGATTGAGCTGCTCCATGGCTTCGTTTTTCCGGCGCAAGGCGCGGATCTCCCTGTGGCTCCGGCTGACGAGCCGAATGCCCACGATCAGCAGCAGTCCTACGCCGATCACGATGGCGCTTCCATAGGCCAGCAGGGAAAACGCCTCCGGCTTCAGAGCCGCCAGCAGCGCCTCGTGGCTTTCGTGGATCAGAATGGCCTGCTCGCATTTTTTCAGAGTATGTATGACCATGACCACACCGGCGGCGATCATCACCACCGGAAGCAGCGGCAGGAAACGTTTCCATTTATCCGATTTCATCTGTTTCATGGAATCACCTCTTGTCAATCGGTGCTTTTTTGCGTATACTATTATCATAATCAATCGGATTGTGTCTGTAAAGGGGAAATTTGCATGGCGGATACGGTACTGATCGTGGACGACGACGAGTCGGTTCGGAATATGCTCTATAAGGTCATCCGCAGCGCGGGAATGGATGCCTGCGCGGTTCCCGACGGGGAGCAGGCGCTGGAACTGGTGCGGCAGCGCCCCTTCGATCTGATGCTGCTGGATATCAACCTCAAGGGTATGGACGGCTTTCAGGTGATCGAAGCCCTCCGCAGCAGGGGCATCAAGATTCCCGTCATCATCGTCAGCGGCCGGAAAGAGGACTACGATACGCTCTACGGTCTGGACATCGGCGCGGACGATTATGTGACGAAGCCTTTCAATCCCGTGGTGCTGGCAGCCAAGGCAAAGGCGCTGATCCGCAGAAGCCGGGGCGGTACGCCCGGCGGGGCGCCGGTCATCGCGGCGGGGCCCTTCCGGTACGACACCAGCACGTTGCGCTTCTATAAAAACGGTCAGGAGATCGTGCTTTCTTCCCGGGAAAACGCCATTATGAAGCTGTTTTTGGACAATGTGAACCGGATCTTTCCCAAGGATATGCTCTATGAGCTGGTCTGGGGAGAAACGATCGTGGATGAAAACGCCATCATGGTCTATATCAACCGGCTGCGGCAGAAAATCGAGGAAAATCCGGCCAAGCCCCGCTATATTCAAACCGTCCGCGGCTTGGGTTACCGGTTTGTCGTCTGAGGCAAGGCGTCATTTCTGCCGGTTTCACAGGTTTCCGTCTCTCTGATTTTTGGAGGAGTGTGCTGCCATGAAGATTAAAACCGTCGAAAAAACCTACGAGGAGGTCATGGCGCTGCCCAGAGGGGAGCATCGCCCGCCCCGGCGTCCCAGCTTCCTGTTGCGCACTGCCGTCCGGCTCGCCTCCATCCCGGATCTCACCGCCACCCATTTTTCCTACACCTGCCGGGGCATGGAGAAGGTGGGCAGCCAGCCCTGCCTGATTCTGATGAACCACTCCAGCTTCCTGGACCTGATGATCGTCTCGAAGATCTTCTACCCCAAGCCTTTCGGCATCGTCTGCACCGGCGACGGCTTCGTGGGCAAGGAAGGGCTCATGCGGGCGCTGGGCTGCATCCCAACCCGGAAATTTGTCAGCGACATCACCCTCATCCGGGACATGGAGGAGATGCTGAAGAAGCGAAAGGCCAGCATCCTCATGTATCCCGAGGCCAGCTATTCCTTCGACGGCACCGCCACCCCCCTGCCCCGGAAAATGGGCATCCTGCTGAAGAAGCTGGATGTGCCGGTAGTCAGCATCATCACCCGGGGCGCCTTTGCCCGGGATCCCCTGTACAACTGCCTGCAGAAGCGGAAGGTAAATGTCAGCGCTGAGGTTCGCTGTCTGCTGACCCGGGAGGAAATTCAAAGCAAATCCGTCCGGGAGCTGGACGCCCTGCTGGACGAGACCTTTACCTTCGACAATTTCGCGTGGCAGCGGGAAAACGGCATTGAAATCCGGGAGCCCTTCCGTGCAGACGGTCTGGAACGGATTCTTTACCGCTGTCCCCACTGCGGTGCCGAAGGCGAAACCGAGGGGCGCGGCACCGCTCTGACCTGCCGCCGCTGCGGAAAGCGCTGGGAGCTGACCCCGCTGGGCAGTCTGGAAGCGGAGGACGGCGAGACGGAATTCGCCCACATTCCCCACTGGTACGCATGGGAGCGGGCGCAGGTTCGCCGGGAGCTGGAGGAAGGCACCTACGCGCTGGAGACCGACGTCACCATCGGTATGCTCGTGGATTTCAAAGCGGTCTACATAGTGGGTCGGGGACACCTGAGCCACACGGCGGAAGGCTTCCGCCTCACCGGCTGTGGCGGCTCACTGAACTATACCCAGGGCCCCCTGGCCTGCTACGGCCTGTACGCCGACTACTACTGGTACGAGCTGGGAGATGTGATCTGCATTGGCAATCACGACGCGCTGTACTATTGCTTCCCCGAAAGCGGCATCCCCGTGGCAAAGGCCCGTCTGGCGGCGGAGGAGCTGTACAAGCTGAAGAAGCGCCGCGGGACGCAGGCAGCCGTCCACGGTTAACCACCTCATAAAAAACGCATCCGGTCTCAAAAGGAAACCGGATGCGTTTTTGGTTTGGCGGTCAGATTACTTCAGAATCTTCAGGAAGTTCAGCACCACCAGAACGATGCCGATAAGGACGTACAGATCCACCAGGCCGCCCAGCAGGCCGATGAGGATGCCCAGGACGGGAATTTGGCTCAGGACGCCGATCAGCAGGCCGGCCACAGCGCCGACGATCACATAAACAATGATCTTAACCACCAGATCGGTGATTTCCTTGGCGCCGAAGGAATAGGGGAAGTACTTTTTGAGCATATCCATAGCAGCAATCTCCTTACACAAAATTTGACTGTTTTCATTATAGCATAGGATTCCGGAAATGCAAGGCAATTTGGAAATTAACGGAAAAATCTCTGCTTTCCCGGGAAAAGCAGAGATTCTTCGTCAGTTTTCCATCTGTTTGCCCAGAAAGGCGGCGACGGTCTGGGCCAGCTTCTGATCGGGCTCGGACAGGGGCGTGTCCCCCTCCCCCAGCAGCAGCATGACGCAGCCCATCAGATCTCCCTGACTGAGGATGGGTGCCGCCACCCCCAGGCGGTACTTTTCGGCACCGTCGGCAGCGGGGATGGCCGGTGCGCCGGGCTCGTAGCGGTAGGTGCGGCGCTGCTCCATGAGCCGGCTCAGCTCCTGGGAATTGGGCTTATCCAGCAGTTCCCGCTTGGGGGCGCCGGAGAGGGCAATGATGGCGTCCCGGTCGGAAACGGCGGCAATCCGGCCGGTGTTGGAACCGATGGCCTCGCAGATCTGGGAGGCGAAGTCCTGCAGATCCCCCATGGGGGAGTATTTCCGGAAGATCACCCCGCCGTCCTTCTCCGTGTAAATCTCCAGCGGGTCGCCCTCTCGGATGCGCAGGGTGCGGCGGATTTCCTTGGGGATCACGATTCTGCCGAGATCGTCCACCCGGCGGACTATGCCAGTAGCTTTCATATATATCTGTCTCCTCTTCATAAATTTACAAATTACGATGTT
>JAQXIT010000012.1 GCA_029007925.1 Bacillota bacterium
ACGGACAGATTCCGGGCATGGGCAGCCTGAACGAAGGCTCTGGCGCCCTCCAGGCCGCCGTAGCGGCTGTCGATGACGCCCGCGTCGATGGGCTCATAGACATTGTCGCCGGTGTGCCAGAACACGGGCAGCAGCCACACGGCATCAAAGCCCATATCGGCCACGGCATCCATGTGTCCGGCGTATTCCTCCAGCGTCCACTGATTGAAATAGCCCGTGTCCATGGTGCCGTAGGGGTGGCCGGAATAGATCGCAACCAGATCCTCGGCGGCGGTGGTGTCGGTGGGGGTATGGTAGCCCAGCTTCGTCCAGAACCGGGAAATGGTCTGACAGGCATTCCGTTCCGGAGAGCCCAGCGGCAGGTACAGCGTTCCCACCTCCATGGGGGCGCCGCTGCTGAGCCAGCCCTCCGCTGCAGCCAGAAACGCCGCGCAGGGGCGTCCGTTCTCGTCCCGGTAGCTTCCGGCAGTCCATTTTTCCACCTCGTCCACGAACAGGATACTGTTGGTTTTGCTGCCGTCGGAGATGACCACGGCAGGGGCGGAATAGTCGGAGGAGGTGGCTTTGTACTTGCTGCCGGAGGGGTAGGACAGTTTGCCGGCGGGGGTGCTTCCGGGGAATTCGAAGGTGGTATCCTCCTGCCGGAAGCCCTCCAGCCCCCGCACCAGAAAGCCTACGCCGTTGACGGCGATTTTTTCCTCCGAATCTGTGGTAAGCGTGACACTGAGGGCAAGGCCGTCCTCCAGAAGGCGGTAGCGGTACAGGAAACCAAAGCCGCCGCAGGTCAGGGATACGGTGAAGCCCTCCGCCGTGGCGGTGATGGCGCCGACGGTGTAATCGGGCAGCTCCTTCATTCGGGGATACAGCACGGGCAGCTCATAGGTGGCCAGAGAGGAAAGATCCTTGTAGCCCAGCTGCCGGAAGATCTGCTCTCCGCCGATGCCCGCGTCCACCAGAATGCCGTCCAGCGTAAAGGAATCGGTGCCGTTTTTCACGGAGGTTACCATGCCCGATTGGGCGTTTACGGTGACGGTGACATCCCCTCTGGTCAGCGTCAGCAGATCCCCCTCCGCTGTAAAGCCGGAGAAGGTCTCCTCCGGCTGCCGGGGAGCGCAGGCCGTCAGCAGCAGGACAGTAAGCAGAACCAGCGCGATGACTTTTTTCATCCTTACGCCTCCGCCTTCAGCAGACGGTAGCCGTAGGGAGCCAGAGGCGCCTGGGCCGTCCGGCCGTCGCTGTCGGCCAGCAGGGAGAACCGTCCTTCCGTCCGGGGAATGGGCTGTTGGGTATCGGAGAGGTTGATCAGCACCAGTACCCGGTCGGTTCCCTCGGTCTCGTAGACGCTGCCGGCGGATTGGCCGGGCTCCCGGAAGAAGGCCATGACGGGAGTGCCGGTGTGGAGGTAGGTGGTTTCGTTGCTGCCCCGGGGCAGGAAGCGCTTCCGGCGGGCAAACAGCTCGGTGAAGAAGCCGGTAAGGTTTTCGCCGGTGTGACCGCAGATGGTGGGATCCTCGTCGCCCTGATAGATCATGGGAACGCCGTCGATGAAGGAGATCAGCGCGAACAGCGCCTTGGCGCCGCCGACACCGTAGCAGTCCACGGCACGCTTGGACTGCCAGACCCAGGAAACGGTGTCGTGGTTGCCCAGGAAGCGCATTTTGTGGTAGTCGGCGGGGGTGATCCAGCTCTCCCGCTCCAGGAAATCCGTCAGCAGGGCGGCATACCGGGCGGGATCGGTTTTCAGCAGCTCCTCCAGCTCCACGAAGGCGCGGTACAGATTCATGCCGTAGAAGAGATCCGTGCAGTGATAGTAGTTGGGGATCAGGTTGAAATTCTCCGGCAGGATGAAGCTGGGCTTGCCGCCCCGGAGGAAGCCCTCCCGGATGGCCTCGGTGATGTGGACACCGGCCAGCACGCTGTTGCCGCTGGGACGGTTGCCCCGGTAGGGACGCCAGTTGGACAGGCCGCCCATGGCGCAGTCGATCCGGGCGCCGTCCACGCCGAAGCGGTTCACATGGTCATGAACCAGCTCGGTGGTGTACTCCTGATAGCCGGGGTGGTTGTAGTCCATGGAGACGCACTCCCACTCGTCCTGCAGCGAGCCGTCCCGGCGCTTGCTGGGCCATTCGGGATTGTCCCGGGCCACGGGGAACTCCGGGGCGGGGCCGTGGGGGACATAGTCGAACAGGATGGTCATGCCCAGCTCGTGGGCCCGGTCGCAGTAGTATTTGCAGCCTTCCTCGCCGCCGTAGCGCTTGTCGATGACGGACTGGTCGTTGGAGTGGTAGACGCCTTCCTCGTTGTGGTCGAATACGGGCAGCAGCCAGACATGGTCGATGCCCATTTCCTTCAGCCGGGGCAGATACCCGGCGTATTGGAACAGATCATCCTTCAGGGGGAAGCCGGCGTCCATGGTGCCGCTGGGGTGGCAGGAATACATGACGCCGTCGTGGATGCCCTGAGTGGTGGCGGCGTAGCCCAGGGAAGCCGTCAGCTCCCGGAACTGCAGGTAGGGGTTGCCCTCCCCGGGAACCCGCATGGTGATGTACAGGCTGCCCACTTCGCAGACCTGGCCGGGCGCCAGATCCATCTCCAGGCCCGCGTCGTAGACGTATTTGGTCTCGCCGCCGTCCCGGTAGACGCCGCAGCCCCATTTTTCGATTTTGTCAAGGAACATAAGGTTCAGATGGCCGCCGGGAACCTGACTGTGGACGGCAAAATTGATGAGGCCGGTCTGTACCGGGCTGCGCTCCTCCAGCAAATGGGATTCACAGCGGTAGATGGGGGCGTTGCCGGGGAAATCGAACACCACGCCTTCGGTCATGGACAGGCTCAGCAGGAAGGCGCAGGCATTGAGGTACAGCACCCGCCGGCTGGTATTGCGGATCCGCAGATCCGCCTTCAGATACTGAGAATGGAGGCGGTAGATCACCTGAACGGAGGTGTCCGCCAGCGCATAGGTCACGGTGAGGGTGTCGCCGCTGGCCTCCACGGAGGCAGGCGTCAGGGAAAAAGGCTTACCGGTGGGACGGATATCGGGCAGGTTCCAGGTACGGAATTCCAGCATGGACTCGTATTCCAGCAGACCGTTGACCATTGCTTCCTCGCAGCCGAAGTCGAAGCCCAGCCCGCCCATGGGCAGGGTCAGCCCGGAATGGGTCAGCCCGGTGAGCTTGCCGGCGTCGTCGAATCCACAGGTGAGATAATCATTTTTCAGTGCGATCATTGTCAGACCTCCAAGGATGAGATGGGGTGGGTAAACGATTACCCGAACTTGCTTTTAGCATATCATCCCTTTTGGATAATGTCAACAAAAATCTGCGTAATTCCGGGATAAAAATATCCAAAGAAGCGAAACGGCCGGAGCCGCGGCCGGCGCGGAGACGGAAAATGCCTCTTGACACGGGAAAATAACCCGGATAGAATAAAAAAAGAACAGCCATTTGACAAAATTGAGGCTGAAATTCGGGGAGGTCACATCCATGAAAATCGGTATGGGAAACGATCATGTCGCCGTGGACATGAAGAATGAAATCAAGGCGCATCTGGAGGCCAAGGGAATCGAGGTCGTGGATTTCGGCACCAACAGCACCGCCCGCTGCGACTATCCGGTGTACGGCGAGGCCGTTGCCAACGCGGTGGCGGCGGGTGAGGTGGATCTGGGCATCCTGATCTGCGGCACCGGCGTGGGGATCTCTCTGGCCGCCAACAAGGTCAACGGCATCCGCGCCTGCGTCTGCTCCGAGCCCTACACGGCCCGCCTGTCCAGGCAGCATAATAATTCCAACATCCTGGCCTTCGGCGCCCGGGTCATCGGCATCGAGCTGGCGAAGATGATCGTGGACGAGTGGCTGGACGCGGAGTTCCAGGGCGGCCGCCACGCCGAGCGGGTGGCTATGCTGATGGATATCGAAAAGCATCAGCGGAGGGATAAGGCATGAAAAAGCTGGGTTTTGGGTGCATGCGCCTGAAGATGGACGGGGATCGGGTGGATTACGCCGAATTCGGCGCCATGATCCGCAGCTTCCTGGACGCCGGCTTCTGCTATTTCGACACCGCTCATCCCTACATCGGCGAGCAGAGCGAGATTGCCGTCCGGGAGTGCCTGACCAAGGTGTATCCCAGAGACCGGTACCTGCTCACCGACAAGCTCTCCCAGAGCTACATCCGGGAGCCGGAGGACGTGCGCCCCTTCTTTGCCAGGCAGTTGGAATGCACCGGCGTGGATTATTTCGATTACTACCTGATTCACGCGGTAAACCGCAACAATTACGATCTGTTTCAGCACTGCCGGGCCTTTGAGCAGGCGCAGGAGCTGAAGGCTGAGGGAAAAATCCGCCATGTGGGCTTCTCCTTCCACGATTCTCCCGAATTTCTGGAGATGGTGCTGAAGGAGCATCCCGAGACGGAGGTGGTGCAGCTCCAGTTCAACTATCTGGACTACGACGATCCGTCGGTGGCCAGCTACGGGTGCTATCAGGTCTGCGAAAAGTACGGGAAAAAGGTCATCGTCATGGAGCCGGTCAAGGGCGGCAGTCTGGCGGATCTGCCTCAGGCGGGACGGGAGGTTCTGGACGCCCTGGGCGGCGGCAGCTATGCCAGTTACGCGGTGCGTTTCGCGGCGTCCTTCCCCAATGTCATCATGGTGCTCAGCGGTATGAGCAACTGCCAACAGATGGATGACAACATCAGCTACATGAAGGACTTTGTGCCCTTTGCGCCGGAGGAATACGAAGCGGTGGCCAAGGTGCGGCAGATTGTCCGCGCCATCGAGCAGATTCCATGCACCGCCTGCAAATACTGCGTGGAGGGGTGCCCCCGGGCAATCCCCATTCCGGAGGTGTTCTCCGTGTTCAACCGGAGCCGCCGCTACGCGGGTCTGGATGCCGCCGGGGAATACGCCGGGAAGGTTCAGGGCCTGGGACACGCGGGAGACTGCGTCCGATGCGGCAAGTGCGAGAAGGTCTGCCCCCAGCATCTGCCCATCCGGGAACTGCTGGCCCGGTGCGCCGAAGAGCTGGAGCGCTGAAATCTAAACAAAAATGCCGAAAACCATGGCGGTTTTCGGCATTTTTCGATACGTACCTGAAAATATCAGCCGGATCAGCTGTGGGCTTCGGCGAAGGCGGCAACCTCGTCCCGGGTGGGAATGCTGGCCGCGGCGCCGTCCCGGCTGACGGCAATGGCGGCGGCCATGCTGGCCTGACGCAGACAATCCGGGACGCTGAGCCCGGAGGCCACACCGGACAGGAAATAGCCGCAGAAGGTGTCGCCGGCGGCGGTGGTGTCGGCCACGGTGACCCGATAGCACGGATGCTGGGCCCGGACGGCGGCATCCCGGTACAGAACGCCCTGAGAGCCTACGGTGAGCACCACGGCGGCGCTGGGGAACCGGGCGGCAAGGCCTTCCAGAATCACGCCGAAGTCCTCAGAATCCACGCCGGCCAATGCCCGGCCTTCCACCTCGTTGACCAGGAAATAATCCACCAGCTCCAGAGGATAGCCCAGGATCTCATCGGTGATGGGGGAGGCGTTGAAGGCCACCTTCATGCCCCGGCGCTTGGCCTCTTCCATGGCGAAGGGGACATTGGAAACCTCGTTCTGCAGCAGCAGAAGGTCACCTTCCCCGAAATCCGCCAGTACCTCCCGGATATATTCGGGGGTGACGCAGCGGTTGGCGCCGCCGCAGACGATGATGCTGTTGAGCCCGTTGACCTTCTGGATGATGGCGTGGCCGCTGACGGTGTCCACCTGCCGCAGATAGCGAGTGCGGACGCCGGAGGCTTCGAGACACTCCCGCAGGGGACCGCCGTCGGGGCCGACGGCACCGGCGTGATAAACCTCCGCGCCGGCTCTGGCCAGGGCGAGGGACTGGTTCAGGCCCTTGCCGCCGAAAAATTCGCCGTAGCCCTGACTCAGCAGCGTCTCGCCCTCCAGGATGAAGTGGGGCAGATCGTATACCTTGTCGAAGTTCAGAGAACCGAGATTCAGAATTTTCATGTGTAACGCACTTCCTTTGCTCGGGGAAAATCTCCCGTTGATAAAACGTTTACTCAGCTAAATTTTACCGTTCCCTCCGGAGATTTGTCAATATGAAATTCTTCACCCCGGCCTTTTTGTGGAAACAGCACAGTGCCGATAGGGAAGATTTGTGACATCAGACAAATCTGCGGATCGGAATGGGAACCCCGGGAAGGGCGGAGGCACCCGGAGCCATGGAAATCTCACAAAAACGCTGCTGCGGATTTATACAAAACGACGGAATCCAAACCCGGCTTTCAATTTGGCTTGACAGGATATTGAAATTCGACTATACTGAATAGGGTAAACGATTACATAGCCTGTCTCCTTTGTGGATTACGCACAATATGCCAAAGGTTGACAGCGACAGCGGGGCCGTGGATGAGAAAACGATTACATATCCGATCCCCGGGCAAAACGGAAGGTGTGGAAGAATATGAAGGAGCTGCTCCTGTGTCCGAGCATGATGTGCGCGGACTTTGACCATCTGGCCGACGACGTCAAAAAACTGGACGAGGCCGGAGCGGATATTTTTCACTGCGATATCATGGACGGTACCTATGTCCCCAACATGACGCTGGGGCTGCAGGATGTGCGCTGCATCCGCAGAAATACCGGCAAGCCGGTGGATGCCCATCTGATGGTGGAAAACCCCAGCCGGATGCTGAAGCTGTATCTGGACGCCGGCTGCGACCTGATCTATCTCCACGCCGACAGCGACCGCTATGTGGGCAAGGCGCTGCTTCAGATCCGCCAGGCAGGCAGACAGTCCGGCCTGGTTCTCAATCCGGACGAATCGCCGGAAAGCGCGCGGGAGCTGTTTCCCCTGTCCGATTATGTGATGCTCATGACGGTGTACCCCGGCTTCGCGGGGCAGAAGTATCTGGAGCACGTCACGGACAAGCTGAAGCGGCTGATGCCCTACAAGGAACAATACGGATTCAAGGTCACCATCGACGGTGCCTGCAGTCCGGAAAAAATCCGGGAGCTGTCCGCCATCGGCGCCGACGGCTTCGTGCTGGGCACCAGCGCCCTGTTCGGAAAGCCCGGAACCTACGCGGAGATCCTCCGCGGCCTGAGATCGGAGTGAACCATGAGCGGAATCGGAGAACGGCTGGGAAGAATCCTCTCCCCCACGGGCTCCCTGATGGAGTTTGTCGGGAAAGTGGGAGACTTCCTGATCCTGAGTATTCTGTGGCTGGTGTGCTGCCTGCCGGTAATCACCATCGGCGCCTCCACCACGGCTATGTTTTATGTGTCCTTCCGGCTGCTGGCCGGTGAGGAGGAGGGCTGTTTCCGGGATTTTTTCCGATCCTTCAAGGAGAATTTCCGGCAAGCTACGCTGCTGTGGCTGGCGGCGCTGCTGCTGGGCGCCTTCCTGGGGCTGGATCTGTATTTCTATCTGATGTGGTCCGCCGCCGGAGAGTGGATCGGAACGGGGCTGTTCGCGATTTTCGCGGCGGCGACCGTGCTGTACCTGTGCGTTATGCTGTACCTGTTTCCCTATGTGGCCAGATTCCGGTGTACCTTCCGCACCGCCGTCCGGAACACCGCCTACCTGAGCCTGCGGCATATTCCCTATACCCTTGCCATGATGGCGGCGGATCTGCTGCTGACGATCCTGTGCCTGCAGGTCGGCGTGCTGCTGGCGGCGCTGCCGGGGATGATCGCCTTCGTCAACGGCCTCTGCCTGAGCAGGGTATTTTCCCGGTATTTGCCCGGCAAGGCTTCGGAGGAAACCGAATCCAAGAACCAAACCGCTTCGCGGTGACTGAGAAAGGGCGAGCTTATGAACACGAAACGATGGATATCCTGCCTGCTGACGGCCGCGCTGCTTCTGAGCGCCGTCATTCCCGCCGCCGGCGCCGCGGAGGAAACCACCCGGCCGTCGGACTGGGAAACGGCCGCTTCCGGAACCAGCTATTCCGAATATCTGGCGGAGCACGGCCCGGTAACGGACGAAAACCGTCCGGACGCCGTCATTGAAATCGCCGCCGGGGACTATACCGATATGAGGGACGCCGAGGCATATCTTGCCGAGTATATGGGCCGGGAAAGCTGCCTGTACTGGGAAAAGGAGGGCGGCACTGTCACCTGGAGCTTCCGGGTGGAGCAGACCGGCTACTATGCCCTCGACGTGGAATACTGTGCCATCGCCGGTAAGAACTATGACATCGTGGTGGACTTCCTGCTGGACGGCAGCGCGCCCTGCACCGCCGTGCAGAACGTGAATCTCCACCGCAGATTTGTGGACGAAACCTACTTCGGCCTGGACGACAACGATTTTAAGACCAACCCGGTGGGCGATCAGCTCCGCCCGGCGCTGGTGGAGCAGTTTGACTGGCAGACCCAGACCGTCACCGACGCCAGAAGCGAGCATACCGGCCCCGTGTATTTCTGGCTGACCGCTGGGGAGCACCGGCTTTCCGTGAGCCTGAAGGAGGAGTGCCTGGCCATCGGCGGCTTTACCTTCCGCAAGCCGGCCAAGACCGTTTCCTATGAGCAGGCGCTGGGGCAGTGGAACGGGGAGGACACCTCCGGGCAGCTGCTCACCTTCGAGGCGGAAAAGAGCTATCTGAAAAACGACATCACCCTTTTTGCCACCTATGATACGGCCTACGTCCATGTGACCCCCTCCAGTGCCTCCAACATCTACTATAACACCATCGGCAAGAATACATGGAAAAAGATCGGTCAGGAGATCACCTGGGAATTTGAGGTTCCCGCCGACGGCTATTATCTGATGGCCTTCAAGGTCAAGCAGAACACAAAGAGCAACGCCTATTCCACCAGAAGCGTCACCGTCGACGGAGCGCCGCTGTATGCGGAAATGGAGACCCAGAAGTTCGCCTACCGCTCCTCCTGGTACGTTCAGACCCTGCAGGATGCCGAAGGAGAGGCCGCAAAGGTCTATCTCACCGCCGGAAAGCACGTCCTGGGTATGACCGCGGTTATTGACGAGGAGCTGGCTTCGGTGCTGCGGGGCGTCTCCGAGGTCACCACGGAGCTGCAGGGCTGGTACCGGGAGATCATCAAGATCACCGGCTTCAACGCGGATCCCGAGCGGCAGTCCGTGGATCTGAACCGGGACTTTGATTTGGAAAAGAACATTCCCGGCCTGCTGGACGGCTTCCGCTCCTGCAAGCAGCGGCTGGACGAATACTACAGCCGGATCGGGGAGATCGACGGCATTTCCGTTTCCAGCGCATCCATTCTCAAGGAAATGTCCACGCTGCTGGAGGGCCTCATCAAGCATCCCAACAAGATCGCCAGACGGCTGGAAACCTTCCGCTCCGATATCAGCACCATGGCCACCTGGGTCATCGACATGCAGGAGCAGCCGCTGATGATGGATAAATTTTTCGTCTACTCACCGGACGTCAAGACTCCCACGGTGGGCGGCAACGCCTTTGCCAACTTCTTCCGGCAGATTCTGTACCGGTTCCAGTTGTTCCTGCATTCCTTCTCCGGCTCCAGCAATGCCATCTCCGGCTCCTCGGAGGTGGCCCAGAGCGACACCACCCTCCGGGTCTGGATCAGCACCGCGGATATCACCACCACCGGCGCCAGCTCCGGCCGGGATCAGGCCATCATCCTGAAAAAGCTCATCGACGAGCAGTTCACCGGAACCTACGGCATCAATGTGGAGGTCAGCCTTGTGGGCGGCTCCGATACGCTGGTGCAGGCGGTTCTGGCAGGGGAGGGCCCCGACGTGGCGCTGTTCACCTCGGTGGATACCCCGGTCAATCTGGCCATGCGCGGCATGCTGCTGGATCTGAGCCAATTTGAAGGATACGAGGAGGTTCTGGAGGACTTCACCGACAGCGCGGTGACACCCTTCCGCTACAAGGACGGGCTGTACGCCTTCCCGGAGACCCAGAACTTCAATATGATCTTCTACCGGACGGATATCTACAAGGAACTGGGGCTGACGCCGCCCGAAACCTGGGATCAGTTCTACGAGCAGATCATCCGCCTGTCCAACAACAACTATATGGTGGGTGTTCCCCAGAACCAGAACATTTTCGAGACCTTTCTGTATCAGTCCGGCACCGCCTTTTACACGGAGGATCTGTCCCAATCCACCTTTGACAAGGCCGAGGCGCTGAATGCCTTCGAGGGCTGGACGAATCTGTACACCAAGTACAGCCTGTCCCTGACCTTCGATTTCTTCAACCGGTTCCGCAGCGGCGAGATGGCCATGGCCATCATGCCCTACAATCAGGTCAATTACCTGTACTCCGCGGCACCGGAACTGGACGGACTGTGGGATATGGCCGCCATTCCCGGCACCGTGGACGAAAACGGAGACATTTGCTCCGTGGAAACCTCCACCTCCACCGGCTGCATCGCGCTGGCCGGCACCAAGCATCCCCAAGAGGCTTACGAATTCTTGAAATGGTGGGTCAGCGCCGAGGCTCAGGGCGCCTTCGGCACCCAGGTGGAGCAGACGCTGGGCGTGGCCGCCCGGTACGCTACCGCCAACCTGAAGGCCTTCGGGGAGATCCCCTGGTCCTATGAGCAGGCGGCGGTGCTTCGCCGGCAGCGGGAGAACACGGTGGCCATCGAGCAGATCCCCGGCAGCTACTACATCGCCCGGAATCTGGCCTTCGCCTTCCGCGCCGTGGTGTACAGCCACGCCAACCTGCGGGAGACCCTGAACAAGTACAACATCGAGATCAACAAGGAGCTTGCCCGCAAACAGGAAGAGTTCAGCTATCAATAATCGGCAGGAGGGAAACTGACATATGTCCAAAGCGGAGGATATCAGGATCGGGGATTCCGTAACGGGGAATCCGGCGGAGCGGAACAGCCCGCTCCGGCGGCCTTCCGGCAGACTTGGCCGGTGGTTTCGCCGGGAGGGCGCCAGCCTTGTGCTGCTGGCACCGTTTACCATCCTGTTTTTCATGTTCACGATTCTACCCATACTGGCGGCGGTGGTGCTGAGCTTTACCTATTTCAATATGGGCAGCGCGCCGACCTTCGTGGGCTTCGACAACTATGTGCGGATGTTCTTCGACGACACCGTATTTCTCATTGCTCTGCGCAATACCGCGGTGTTTGCCATGATAACCGGCCCCATCAGCTATGTTCTCAGCTTCTTCGTGGCGTGGCTCATCAATGAGTTTCCCCGAGGCGTCCGGACGGTGCTGACGCTGGTGTTCTATCTGCCCAGTCTGGCGGGCAACGTGTATTTCGTCTGGACCTACATCTTCTCCGGCGACAGCTACGGCTTCCTGAACAGCCTGTTGATGAAGCTGTCACTGGTCACGGATCCCATTCAGTGGCTGACGGACACCCGGTACATGATGACCGTGGTCATTGTGGTCATCCTGTGGCTGTCTCTCGGCACCGGCTTCCTGTCCTTCGTGGCGGGTCTTCAGTCGCTGGACCGGGAGCAGTACGAGGCAGCCGCCATTGACGGCCTGCCCAACCGCTTCGCGGAGCTGTGGTATATCACCCTGCCCCAGATGGGGCCCCAGCTCCTGTTCGGCGCGGTGATGCAGATTTCCACCTCCTTTGCCGTGGGCTACGAATGTATGAACCTGACCGGCTTCCCCAGCACCGACTACGCCACCCAGACGTTGGTGCTGCACATTCTGGACTTCGGACAGGTGCGCTTTGAGATGGGCTACGCCTGCGCGGTGGCCGTGGTGCTGTTCGCGCTGATGCTGGTCATGTGGGTGGTCATCAACAAGCTCCTGTCCAAGTGGCTGTAAGAGGGAGGGAGAACTATGGCAGGAATCGGTAAACGCAAAACCCTCAGCCGCTCCGCCGGCGGTACGGTGGTAATCTTCGCCTTCCTGGCGATCATGGGCGCCTTCATGCTGCTGCCCCTGATCTATGTCATCGTGACGGCCTTCAAGCCGCTGAACGAGATTCTGGCGTATCCCCCGAAATTCTTTGTGCAGCATCCCACGCTGGACAACTTCAGCGATCTGATCGAAATCACGCAGGAGACCTGGATCCCCTTCGAGCGGTCGCTGTTCAACAGCCTGTCGCTGGCGGTGGTGGGCACCGTGGTGTACATCTTCATTGCCTCCATGGCGGCCTATCCGCTGGCAAAGAACAAAAGCCGCTACGTAGGCGTTATCTATCAGGTGGTGGTGCTGGCCATCCTGTTCCGCCCGGAAGTCACCCGGACGCCGCTGTACATCATCATGAGCCGGCTGGGGCTCATCAATACGGCGTGGTCATTGCTGCTGCCGGTGCTGGCAGGCAGCTTCGGCGTGTTTCTGATGCGGCAGTTCATGATGACGGTGCCCAATGAGATGCTGGAGGCCGCCCGGGTGGACGGCGCCAACGAATTCGTGATTTTCGGCAAGCTGGTGATGCCCATGGTGAAGCCCGCGTGGATGACGCTGGCGATCTTCACCTTCAAGGATCTGTGGAACACCGGCGAAACCCAGTATATTTATGAGGAGAGCCTCAAGACCCTGACTGCCGTGATGCAGTCCATCTCCTCCGCCGGTATCGCCAGAGCCGGTGCCGGCGCCGCGGTGGCGCTGCTGATGATGATCCCGCCGGTGGTGGTGTTCATCATTTCCCAGTCCTCCGTTATGGAGACCATGGCGACCACCGGCATCAAGGGTTAACCGAAAGGAGAGACGGGCATGAAAAAATCGGCAAAGATCCTGATCCTGGCGCTGTGCCTTGTCCTGCTGGTGTCGGCCTCCGCCATGCCGGCGGCTGCCTCCTCCGAGGTGCCCTATCAGACCTATACCTATGACAAATGGGGCAACGCCACGCCGGCGCCCAACGGCTATCTTCCCACCCGGAGCATCGGCGGCGCCCAGTTGGGCTGCGGCAATTTCAGCAGCGCTTCGGATATGTTTTACAGCAAGGCGCTGGAACGGGTGTTCATCGCCGACTCCGGCAACAACCGGATCCTGATCCTGCGGGAGGACTTCACGCTGGAAGCGGAGCTGAAGGAGCTGACCCGGGACGGCGGCGAAAGCTACACCCTGTCCAATCCCCAGGGCATCTTCGCCCGGGACGACGGAACCCTTTACATCTGCGACACGGGCAATCAGGACGTGGTGGTCTGCGACCTGACGGGCAGCATCCAATCCGTTCTGCCCAGACCCGAATCCAACCTGCTGCCGGACAACTTCCATTACCAGCCCACCAAAATCGTGGTGGACAAGGAGGGCCGGATCTACATCATCTCCAAGGGCACCTATCAGGGCCTGATCTATCTGGACGCCGACGGCAGCTTCATCAAATTCTTCGGCCCCAACAATGTGGAGATGACCTTCTCCCGCCGGATCCTGAAGATCTGGAAAACCATTCTCAGCGACGAAGCGGCGGCTACCATGCAGCAATTCAATCCCATTGAGTACGGCAATCTGTTCCTGGGGGAGGACGGCTATATCTACGCCACCGCCGCCGGCTCCGAAAACGGCGCCGCGCTGATGACCAAGCTGAATCCCCTGGGCATTGACTGCCTGCCCTATAAGACAAGCGGAAGCAGCGCTTTGATTTTTGATGTGACCGTGGACGAAAACGGCATCACTACGAAGCTGGATACCAACAATGGCCTGATTGTTCAGGGAGACGAGAACGGAAAGAATATGTTCTCCTTCGGCGGTATCGGCAGCCAGGTGGGCCTGTTCCAGAGGCCGGTTTCCCTCATCGAGGTGCGCGATAAGCTCTACGTCATGGACGCGGACAAGAACACCATCACGGAGTTCACCCTGACCCGGTTCGGCGAGATGGTGCGCAACGCCATCTCCCTGTATAACGACGGATTGTATCAGGAGAGCATTGAGCCCTGGAAGGAGGTTGTCTCCCACAACGCCAACTATCTGCTGGCCTATACCGGCCTGGGTAAAGCGTATTACCAGATGAAGGACTACGACACCGCCATGTATTACTTCCGTCTGGCCAATGACCGGGCGAACTACTCGGAAGCCTTCCGGGAAGCCAGCCTCAACACCATCCGCAATTCCTTCCCCTATATCGTACTGGGGATCGCGGCGGCCATTGTACTGATCGTGATCCTGAAGCGGTATCTGGACAGCCGGGAAACCCCGCTGTTTGCCGGGCTTGTCCGGAAGTTCCGCAAAAACCTGCCCGCCGGAAAGGAGTAAGCTATGAACCGTATCATCGACGGCGCCAAGCAGTGCCGCTATACCATGTTCCATCCGGTGAACGGCTTCGACCAGATCAAGTGGGAGAAGAAGGGAAGCCCCCTGTTCTGCCTGTTCATTCTGGCGGCGTTTTTCCTGACCAACGTGTTCGATCAGGTGCTGACTGGCTTCATTTTCAATCCCTACAACCCGGACAAGATTTCCGTCCCATCCATCTTCCTGATGACCATGGGCGGCTTTGCCATCTGCTACGCGGCCAACTGGGCGGTCAGCTCCCTGATGTTCACCGAGGGCGACGAGCGCAACATTTTCATCTGCATGAGCTATGCGCTGGTGCCCTACACCGCGGCGGAGCTGATCTACATTCTGGCCACCAACTTCGCCAACAATGAGGTGCTGCCCTTCCTGACCGCCATCCGCATCGTGGGGCTGATCTGGAGCGGGCTGATCCTGCTCATCGGAATGTTCTATGTCCACCAGCTTTCCTTCGGAAAGACTATTGTGAACCTGCTGCTGACGGTGGTGGGGATTCTGATTATTCTGTTCCTGATTCTGCTGGCCTACAGCCTGGTGCAGCAGATCTACACATTCTGCTACACGATCTACAACGAAATCGTGTTCCGGCTTTGAGAAGGAGGTTCGCAACGCCATATGAAACAGAACTTTTTCCAAACCGGCAAGCGGATCCTCTGCCTCCTGCTGCTGACCGCGCTGGTGTGCGGCCTGACAGCCGGCTGCGGCGCCTCCGGCGTCACGACCCCGGAGAACCGGAACTATCAGATCACCGGTACCGCCGCTCCCGCTTCCGACAAGGATGAGATGGTGAAAATCTCCGAGAACGACGCTTTCGTTCTGTACGCCAATCTGCACAACGGCACCGCCGCCGTCCGGGACAAAAAAACCGGCCGAACCTGGTATACCAACCCGGAGGACCGGTCGGAGGACGGTCTGGCCAGCGGCTTCAACAAGAACGCGCTGCAATCCGCCATCACCGTGGTGTACACCACCGACCAGAGCGTGGAAATGACCTGCGGCGCCTTCATGAGCAGCATCAACAAGGACGGCCTTTCCTACTATCTGCCTGACGACGGCTCCGTGGTGTTCGTGTACAACTTCCCCAAGGAGGAGTTCTACATCCCGGTGCGCTTCGCCATTGAGGAGGATTCCTTCAGCGCTTCCATCCTGACCCAGTACATCCATGAGTACGGCACCAATACCGTCAAGTCCGTGGATCTGCTGCCCTTCTTCGGCGCCGGCTCCAGCAAGGACGAGGGCTATATGCTGGTGCCCGACGGCTGCGGCGCGCTGATCTATTATAATAACAACCGCCTCACCGCCGGTTCCTACAGCAAGCCCCTGTACGGCTTCGACAACGGTACCAACGACAAGCTCTTCGGAGGCAAGGCTTCCAGCGCCTACTTCACCCTGTCGGAGAATCAGTATCTGCCGGTGTTCGGCCAGAGCCGCAACGACGACGGCTTCCTGGCCGTCATCACCCAGGGCGCGGCCCGGGCCACGGTGAAGGCCAACGTGGCCTATAAATACACCCTGTACAATACGGTGTGGAGCTCCTGCAGCTACCGCACCGTGGGTACCGTCCGCCAGACCCAGAAGGACGGCTCCGATCTGGCGGTGAGCATCGCCGAGAAGAACCTGGAAGTCTGGAGCGACTACAAAGTCAATTATTATTTCACCGAGACCGGCAAAAACACCTACACCGACATGGCGGGTATCTACCGGGACTACCTGATGGCCAACGGCGGTCTGGAAGTCCGGGTTTCCGACGGCGGCGAGATTCCTCTGTATCTGGATCTTTACGGCTACATCGAAAAAACCAAGTCCTTCCTTGGTATCCCCAAGGATACCAAGATTTCCATGACCACCATTGAGGACGCCAACGAGATTCTGGACACGCTGTCCCGGGCGGGGGTTGACCGGGTGGTTCTCAAGTACAATTTCTGGGCCAAGGACAGCTTCTTCGGCAAGATCCCCACCACCGTCAAGGTGGACGGCAAGGTGGGCTCCGCCAGGGAAATGCAGGCGCTTCGCCAGCGGCTGACGGATGCCGGCGGCGGGCTGTACCTCTCGGCGGATCTGATGAATGTCTACAAGACCGGCCGGGGCGTCAGCCGGTACGACAATGTGCTGCAGTCCGTAGCCAACACGGCTCAGCGGCAGTACAAATTCGCGCTGGACTCGGCCATGACGGATTCCCGGTATGATGCCTGGTATCTGCTGCGGCCAACCTCCATCCCCGAGTTCTTCGGGAAATTTGTGGACAATCTGACTGCCGCGGACTACACCACCCTGGCGCTGGATTCCGTGGGTCAGATGCTCTACTCCGAGCTTTCCAGCACCGGCACCGGCCGCAATCAGGTGCTGGAGATCCTCCGGGAGACCATGGCCTCCGCCGCGGAAAAGACCGACGGCCTTCTCCTGCAGGGCGCCAACGAGTACGCCGCCAACTATGCCACCCATCTGCTGGACACCTCTTCCCTCTCCAGCGGCTACGACATTGAGGACGTTTCCGTACCGTTCTACCAGATCGTGTACCACGGCTGCCTTTCCTACAGCCTCAGCGCCGCCAACCTCAGCAGCAATCCCGCGGATCAGACTCTGACCTGTCTGGAATACGGCGCCTGTCCCATGTTCTCTCTGGTGGCGGAAAACGCCGATGAGCTCATCGGCTCCCGGCTGGACAATCTCTACTCCGCCGACGCCGCCAACTGGCTGGACTTCATCGCAGAGCAGTACGGGCAGATCAACCAGGCGCTGCGGGGCGTCCAGACCAGCACCATCACGGCACATGAGATCCTGAGCGAAAACGTCCGCGCGGTGACCTACTCCAACGGCACCCGGATCTATGTGAACTACGGCACCGACGCGGTCAGCGTCGATGGCATCGACATCCCCGCCAAGGGCTACGCGGCCACGGCGGAGGGCAAGGTATTTGCCGGCGGAACCGCCGCCGGCAGCCGGTAAAGGAGGGCTTCGGATGCGTTCGGATAAAAAGCCGGGAAAGCTGATGAAAAATCAGCAGAAGGCCGGTTATCTGTTTGTGATTCCCTGGGTGATCGGCTTTATCATCTTTTTCCTGAAGCCGCTGGTGCAGTCGTTCTGGTATTCCTTCAATGACGTTACCATGGGCACCGACGGCCTGGAGTCCACTTTTACGGGGCTGGAGAACTACAAGTATCTGCTGCTGCAGGACAGCTCCTTCCTGACGAACCTGTGGACGGTCACCTCCGCCATGCTCCGGCAGGTGGTGATCTGCACGGTGCTGAGTCTGTTCATCGCCGTGGTTCTGGTGCAGAAATTCCGGGGCAGAACCCTGTACCGGGCGATTCTGTTCCTGCCCATCATCATGACCAGCGGCGTGGTGTACTCCATGGTCGGCAGCGTGGTGGGCTCCGCCGGACTCAGCGGAACGGGAAACGCCTATCTGTATTCCTCCTCCTCGCTGACCACGCTGATGATCCAGGGCGGCATCAGCCGCAGTGTGGTCACCGCCATCACCGGGTTCATCGACAGTATCTTTTCCATGATTCCCAACTGCGGCGTACCCATCCTGCTGTACATTTCCGGCCTGCAGAAGATTCCCGACAGCTATTATGAAGCCGCCAGAATCGAGGGCGCCAATAGTTGGGAGATCTTCTGGCGGATCACCGTCCCGAAGATCGCGCCGGTGATCTTCCTGAACATCGTTTACATCATCGTGGATGCCACCACCGCTTATGGCGGCACCTCCGGCGGCAATATCATGATGGCTGCCATCGAGACCATGGGCTTCGGCAAGACCATGAAGTTCGGCATGAGCTCCGCCATGGCATGGATGTACTTCGGCGTTACGGCGCTGTTCCTGCTCATCGCCTACCTGCTTCTGGGCAAGCGGGCCAACAACATTGAAAACTGAGGGAGGGGATTGATTTGAAACGAATCCGGGAATGGTTCCGGTCCAAGGCGCCCTCCGCGATCCTGATCTCGCTGGTCAGGCACATCTTCATGATCGGCATCAGCTATGTGGTGCTGTACCCGCTGATGTACATGGTCAGCAATGCCTTCAAGCCGGTATCCCAGTATTATGACCCTTCCATTGTCTGGATCCCCAAAAGCCTGACGCTGGAGAACTTCTATGTGGTGTCGCTGGTCATCGACATTGCCGAGGTGCTGAAAAACACCCTGATTATCGAGATCCTTCCGGCCTTCATCTCCGCCGCCGTCTGCATGATGGTGGGCTACGGCCTTGCCCGGTTTGATTTCCGGGGCAAGAAGCTGGTGATGGCGGGCCTGATCCTGACCATCATCGTACCCCAGCAGACCATTGCCACCAGCCTGTATTCCAGCTTCCGGTACTTTGATTTTCTGGGGATTCTGCAGCTGCTGCACAAGGTGATTCCCGCCGTGGATACCATCAACCTGATCGGTACCCCCTGGGTGACCATCCTGCCTGCGGCACTGGGCGTGGGTCTTAAGAGCGGAATATTCATCTTCATCTATATGCAGTTTTTCAACGGACTTCCCAAGGAACTGCAGGAGGCGGCGTCCATCGACGGCTGCGGCGCCTTCCGCACCTTCCTGAAGATCATCGTTCCCACGGCGAAGAACATCAACATTGCCGTGCTTCTGCTGGCTATCGTGTGGAACTGGAACGACTATTACACCCCGTCCATGTTCATCCGCACCAAGGACACCATCGCCACGGCTATGGCCGGGTTCCAGAGAAATCTGGAGAATCTTCACAATATGGGTCTCGGCGTGGGAACCATCCAGACCGCGCAGACCCAGATCCAGGCGGCCTGCCTGATCGCCATCGTTCCGCTGGTCATCCTTTATATCTTCCTGCAGAAGCGGTTCTCGGAAGGTATTGAAAACTCCGGTCTTACCGGCATCTAATATCAAGGAGGAAAACAACATGAAAAAACTCGTCCGTTCTTCTGTCGCGCTTCTTCTGGCTCTGGTTCTTTGCTTCGGCATGACGGCCTGCCAGCCTGCCGATCCCACCGGCAGCACCGGCGGCCTCGATCTGCCCACCACCCCCGGCGGAGAAACCTCTCCCACCATGCCCCAGGGCGGGGACTTCCTGGCCAACGTGGAGGGACTGCCGGAGACCCTCAGCAACCCCAACATCAAGATTGTCTATTGGTACAACGAAAAGCAGTACGCCTACGATACCTCCAAGCAGGACACGGTTTACGATCCCATTCTGGAGGCCATTCCCTACTTCGAGGAGAAGTACGGCGGTGAGGTGGAAGTCATTTACGCCGAGTGGAACGACCAACTGTCCACCGTCATCTCCCTGCAGCAGTCCGACGACGCTCCCGACCTGTTTGAGGTCTACGACGAGACGCTGTACAACGTGATCCTGTCCGGTGTTGCCCAGCCTCTGGATGACTACATCACCGACAAGGACATGAGCTACTACCCCATCGACAAGAGCACCTTCCAGTGGGAAGGCTCCACCTACGCTATCCCCCTGAAGCCCTACGCTTTCTATATCATGTTCAACCGTGACCTGTTCGACCTGGAGGGCCTGAAGGCTCCCGACGAAATGTTCCGGGACGGCGAGTGGAACTGGGATACCTTCCGGGATGTGTGCAAGAAGCTCACCAAGACCGTGGACGGCGAGGTCACCCAGTACGCCTACGGCTCCTGGGAGGACACCATTCTGTCCTTCATGTACGCCAACGGCGGCTCCCTGCTGAATGTAGACACCGCAACCGGCACCGTCACCTCCAATCTGAGCGCCGTCAATACCCAGAACACCCTGAACTACCTCATCGACCTGAAGGATACCTTTGTCTACGGCAACGATATGTACGGCTGGTTCGACAACGGCAATCTGGCCATGATCCGCGGCAAGGAATTCCCCGTGGAGCTGCCCTTCGATGTGGGCATGGTTCCGTTCCCCACCGGCGATGACTACGAGGGCAAGAACCTGGTGGTGTATCCTCAGGGCATGGCGGTTCCCACCCGGGCCAAGAACCCCGAGGGCGCCGTGGCCTTCATGCGCATCGTCAACGAGCTGCAGCAGGTGGTGGGCAACGCCAAGGAAGCTGCCCGTATCGGTCAGGAGAACTACGACATGATCTATGCCGACGACGTGAAGCTGGTGTACAACTACGACAAGGGCCTGAACGATATCGGCACCGTCATTGCCACCATCGTCAACTACATCCGTGACGGCGTCCCCGCCGCCACCATCAACGCCAATATGGAAAGCCAGATCCAGTCGGAGATCGACCTGAGATACGGCAAATAATAACAAAACCACAGGAATAAGCGAGGAAATATATGGAGCGCGGTATCTATTTTGACGGCTGGCATCACAACAACCACTGCTATCATCCGACCCTGCCATACCGCAGTATGCAGATGGTGGAAGATCTGGAAAAATACAAGGCGACGATTCTCGTCTGGTCGGTGATGGGCGGCGGATCCATCTCACTGCCGTATCTGGAAAACGAGGCTTTCGGCGAGCTGGATCCCAAGCTCCGGTTCTACGGCTTTATGAACGATTCCGAGTTCATTGCCCAGTGCAGCCGGCGGGGCATCAAGACTATGGGCATCGTCTTTGAGGTGCAGGGCTGGGAATTCCCCGTGGAGGTATCCGAGGACGGCCGGTATCTGCGGCAGTTCAACGTAATCCGGGAGGGACAGCCCACCGATTATTACGGGCTCAACGAGTTCTCCAGCGGGAAATTCGACGGCCTGTTCCGCACAAGCCTGAAGGACTACTATCCCGACGGAATCATCAACAGCGACGGCCAGGTCGTCACCGAGCTGCAGGAGGAGGTGGCTGCCCGAACCTGGCGGGGCGAGCCTGTCCACGCCGGCTGGGTGGAGGTGGTCAACCACTCCAAAACCTGCTATCAGACCTGCCGGAACAATCCGGTATGGCGGGAGTATCTGAAGAAGATCATGGCCCTGCAGATTGACGCGGGCGTGGCGGGCATCCAGCTTGACGAGGCGGAGCTGCCCATCACCTCCATGGGCGCCGGCGGCTGCTTCTGCAAGGACTGCCGCAAGCAGTTCCGGGATTATCTGAAGCAGAGAAGGGCGCAGGGAACGCTGGACGAAACCCTGTACGAAGGCATCGATCTGGATACCTTCGACTATCAGAAATATGTCCTCGACGGCGGCTACGACCATCCCAATCAGTCGCCGCTGCACCGGGATTACTACGAATTCCAGATGCGGGCGGTGAAAAAGCACTTCACGGAGCTGGTGGACTTCGCCCGGGACTACGCCAGAAGAACTCAGAACCGGGAAATCTGGATGTCCGGCAATTTCTTCACCTGTATGCCCGTGTACTATCCCTTCGAAAATACGGTGGATGTGGTCATTACGGAGATGGAACATACCCTGTTCCGCCAGCCCCATTGGTACCGCTATGTCAGCGGCTTCTCCAATACCAAGCCCGTCATCGTGGCGGAAAATCCCTACGGCGGCATCATCCCCCAGCTGGCGGAGGAGCTGAACCGGGGCAGAGGGTACGATCTGTACCGCCTGCTGCAGCTTGAGGCCAGCGTCTACGGCTGCAATATGAGCGTGCCCTACGGCGGCTGGATGGGCAATACCATCAAGACCGGCTTCTGGCCGCCCAGAGACGTGACCGAGCAGATCCAGACCTTCCTGGCGGATCACGACGCGCTGTTCAGCAAGGACAGCGGCGCGAAAATCATGGTTCCCTATTCCTTCCCCAGCTACTATTGGCGGGAGGTCACCAAAAACAGCGGCGATCAGTTCACCGATGTGGGCAGCAGTATCCTCTACTACACCAAACTGGATGAGGAGAGCGAAAACGCCACCCGGCTGCCCTTCTGGGATGTGTCCAAATACCTGTGCGAGAAGCAGGTGATCTACGACGTGCGGATGTTCGGCGACGAGGAACTGCGCCCCGACCCGGTCTGCGCCGGGGATTGGGAGCAGTACGAGCTGATTATCCTGCCCGAGTGCGACGTCCTGACGGAGAACCAGTGCCGGGAGCTGGAGAAATACGTCGCCGCCGGCGGCAAGCTGATTCTCTTTGGCCGCACCGCGGAGAATCATCCCGGCTGGGCGGAGAAAATGGCCGC
Source organism: Bacillota bacterium (assembly GCA_029007925.1). GTDB lineage: Bacteria > Bacillota > Clostridia > Oscillospirales > Oscillospiraceae > Faecousia. The sequence goes on from JAQXIT010000012.1 coordinate 22,190, forward strand.
CCTGCCCGGCGTCACCGTCATTGACAACCCCGACTCCCGCCGGGAGGCCATGAAGCGCTTCGACGAAGGCTTTACGCCGCTGAATGCCGAAATCGCCCAGGCGGTTCTGTCCGCGGAGAATCCGGCGGATCTTGCCGATGTGGGCATCCATTTCCACCGCAGCGGCGACAAGCGCAGCATCCATCTGCTGAACTACCGCTATCACCAGACAACCGACCGGGTGGAGACCATCCCCGGCCTGACCGTGACCGCCCGGGTGGACGCCGGCATCACCGGTGCCCGGGTGTACGATCTGGACAGCCGTCCCGTCCCTGCGGACATTCGCGTGGAAAACGGCCGCCTGACGGCAACAATGGATCTACCGCTGTACGCGCTGATCGAGCTTACCAAGTAACACGGAAGAGAGGATTGCAATGGAATACAACAAACTGGTGGACGGCGAAGCCCTCAGCCGGGAAAAATTCGCGCGGCCCAGCAAGGAGTTCGGCATTCTGCCGTTCTGGTTCTGGAACGGCGAGATGAGCTACGACGAAATCGAGTACCAGCTCCGGGAATTCAAAGCCAAGGGCTGCCCCGGCATCTACATCCACGCCCGCTTCGGCGTCCGTGAGGAGCTGGGCTACATGAACGAGGACTGGCTGGACCGGTGCAAATTCACCCTGGAAAAAGCCCGGGAGCTGGGCCTGCAGACCTGGATCTACGACGAGTACAACTGGCCCAGCGGCACCTGCGGCCAGACCATCATGAAGGATCACCCGGAGCTGACCAACGTATATCTGGAGCTGTGCGAGACGGATCTGCCCGGACAGTACTTCATGTTCATGGAGGGCACCGACTCCCGCTACAACGATCTGGAGCAGTCCGAGCCCATCTACGCCTGCGCCATCCGGCACGAGGACATGAAAAAGGGTAACTACGAGGTTGTGGATCTGATGCCCAGCCTGTCCTTCGACAAGGTCATCACCTGGGAGGCGCCCAAGGGCCCCTGGAAGCTGTTCTACTTCATCGAGCGGAAAAGCTCCTGGTACTCCGACGTGCTGAACCCGGAAACCACGAAAATGTTCCTGGACTACACCCATGAGAAATACAAGCAGTACATGGGCCAGGAGGACTTCAGGGACGTCAAGGGCTTCTTCACCGACGAGCCGGCCATGCACTATTTCGAGACCGGCCGGGACAACTTCATCATTCCCTGGACGAAGCAGATGTTCCGCATCTTCCGGGAGCGGAACGGCTATGACCTGCGGCGGAATCTGCCCAAGCTGTTCTTCGACTGCGGCGGTGATACCGAGCAGGTGCGCTACGATTTCTGGAGTACCCTGTCCGAGCAGTACGACAAGGCCTATTTCGGCCAGATTCACGACTGGTGCAGGGAAAACGACGTGGTATTCACGGGACACCTGCTCTACGAAGAATCCATGCGGCTCCACGGCCGGGTGGACGGAAACCTGTTCCAGCATCTGGCACAGTTCGACATGACGGGCATCGACCATCTCTATCCCCGCATCGGCACCCGGGAGATGGAAAACGAGCACGTCGCCCTGAAGATCGCCTCCTCCGCCGCCCATCAGAACGGCAGCGTCCGGCTGGGCAGCGAGTCCATGGGCGGCTCCTACTGGGACTGCACCATGGAGCGCATGAAGTGGATTGCCGACTGGGAGTACGCCCTGGGCGTCAACCAGTTCATTCCCCACGGCCTGCACTACTCCGTGGAGGGCGAGCGCAAGCGGGATTGGCCGCCGTCCATGTTCTATCAGTTCACTTGGTGGGAGCAGTACGGTCAGTTCAATGACTACATGACCCGTATGGGATATATGCTTTCCGGCGGTGATCATGTGGCCAAGGTGGCCATCCTCTATCCCCTGAACTCCATTTGGGCAAACTACGTTCCCAACAAGCGGGACAAGATCGGCGATACCATCGAGAATGATTTCGCCACCATGACCGACCGGCTGCTGCGGCTGCACATCGACTTTGACTATCTGGACGAGGACGTGCTGGCCGACCGGTGCCGGATCGAGGACGGAAAGCTGTGCATTCAGGGCGAGAAGTACGAGATGCTCATGCTGCCGCCCTGCACCCACATCAAGGCAAAGACTCTGGCGAAGATCGAGGAATTCGTGGCGGCCGGCGGTAAGCTGGGCGGCGATGCCCTGCTGCCCTATAAGTGCATCGAGGGCGACGCCGGCGATCTGGAGGGGCGGATTGAGGCGCTGTTCGGCATCAATCCCACCGAACTGCGGGCGTCCTTCCTGAATTCTCAGGACACCACCCAGACCCTGACGGAGCGCTCCGTGGGCAAGGGCAAGGTGGTATTCGTCAGCGGACTGGGCTTCAAGGCCAATACTGACGAGCAGGCCATGATGTCCGTGCTGGACAGAACCATGCGCGCCTGCGTCACCCCCGAGATCGGGATCGACAGCGACGAGGTGTTCTGTCTCCATCGGGTCAAGGACGGTAAGGATCTGTTCTTCCTGACCAACCCGGTGGAGCAGCCGGCGGAAATTACGGTCACATGGCTGGGGGAGCATACCCCGGAGCTGTGGGATCTGGAGACCGGCGAGATCCGCCCCGTCACCGTATATGAGCATCGGGACGGAAAGACCCGGTTCCGTACCCGTCTGGAGCCCTACGGCTCCGCCCTGTACGCCTGGGCGGATCAGACGGAGAAGGCTCATGTGGAAAGCGCCGATGTGATCGTGGAGGAAGCGCGCCTGAATGCCGACGGCACCGGCGTCATTCTGGCTGCGGGTCGTCAGGATCGGGAGAGCAGTCTGGTCATTGCTTCCGAAAGCGGGAAGCGGGTTGTTTCCGTCCCCGCCGGAGCCTGCCTGCCGCCCATTGCGCTGGACGGTGAATTTGACTTTGCCATCAACAAGCCCAATTCCTTGAATACCGACGCCTGGCGGATGACCTATGCCAAGGCGGACGACGATGTGGCCGCCATCACCTCCGGCCGGGCGGACATGAGCGGCTGGATTCCCATGCACATGGGCGCCTGGGAGCTGCAGCTTCCCATGGAGCGGGAGGACAACACCTATCCCGTGGATCTGTGGTACGTTACCCGGGTGGAGGCGGACTTCGTCCCCGACGACCTGCGGCTGATGATCGACGGCTTCAAGGGCGCCGGCTACCGGCTCTATGTCAACGGCCGGGAAGTCACCGAAACGCCGGTGCGCAGCTATCTGGACGCGGAGATGAAGGAGGTGCCGCTGGCACCCTACTTTACCGCCGGCACCAACACCATCGCCGTGCGGCTCACCGTCACCAAAAAGAGCGACGGCATGATCGATCTGCTGAAGATCATCGGCTCCTTCGCCGTGGACGAACGGGAGGGCAAAGAGGTGATCGTGCCCATGGTCACCACCATGACGACGGGCGACTGGACCCGGAAGAAGCTGCCCTATTATTCCGGCACCGGCTTCTATACCACCCGGGTGACCCTGACGGCGTAGCAGCTCACCAAGAAGCTGATGCTTCAGTGCGACATCGGCAAGGATGTGCTGCTGGTGCGGGTCAACGGACAGGATGTGAAAACCTGCCTGTGGAAGCCCTACACCGCGGATATCAGCGCCTTTGTCCGTGAAGGCGAGAATGAGATCACGTTGGGCGTGGTCAATACGCTGATGAACCTGCTGGAGTCCAGCCATACGCCCTCCGGACTGTTCGCCGCGTCCGTCGTGCCTTACGACCGGTACGAGCTGAACGTTTGACGGGACATTGCCCGAATCCATGCAGGAGGAACCAATATGGCAACCAAGAAAATTCTGATCGATACCGATATCGGCGGCGATGTGGATGACGCGCTGGCGCTGGCCATGGCGCTGAACACCCCGGATATCGAGATTGTGGGCATCACCAATGTTTACCTTGCCAACGCGTGGCGCTCCGGTGTCACCAGGCAGCTTCTGAAGGTCTACGGCCGGGAGGATATCCCCGTCTGTACCGGCGCGGAAAAGCCTCTCATCGGCTGGTGGGACGAAAGCCGCATCCCCAACAGCTCCCCGGACTACGGGGAGTACCGGGGAGAGGCGCTGCCCCACGCCTGCGACTTCATCATCCGCATGGCCGAGACCGTGGAGGATCTGACGGTGGCAGCCATCGGCCCGCTGACCAATCTGGGTCTGGCGCTGGCCAAGGCGCCCCATATCGCCGGGAAAATCCGCATTCTGATGATGGGCGGACAGGTGAATAAGGCGCACCCGGAGTGGAACATTGTCTGCGATCCCGAGGCGGCGAGAATCGTGTTCGAAAGCGGCGCACCCATTACCATGGTGGGACTGGACGTGACCAACCGCTGCCAGTTCACCCGGGAAGAAGTGGATATGGTCAAATCTGCCGGCAATGTCCGCAGCGATACGCTGGGTCAGATGATGGAGATCTTCATTCAGAACTTCGGCTATCTCCCCATTCTCCACGATCCGCTGGCCATGTCGCTGCTGATGTGGGACGACATCCTGACGCTGGAGAAGAAAAATATTCTCATCGAGACCGCCGGACAGTACACCCGGGGCCTGACCATCGACTGCGACTGGGGCGACGGCGTGCCGGTGACGGTGGCCACCGACGTAAAGGTGGCGGAGTTCAAGCGCCGGGTCATCGAACTGCTGAGGAAGTGAGACCATGAGCAAGAAACTGGCTCTCATCGGCGGCGGCAGCGTCCGCACCTACTATTTTATTGAATCCCTGATGAAGTTCTATCGGGATATGGATATCGGAGAAGTGGCCGTCATGGACAACGACGGCGAGAAGCTGGCCTATTTCGGCGGCATCGCCCGGTATCTGGCGGAGCGGGAAAAAAGCGGCCTGAAGGTCACCCTGACGGAGAATGCCGCGCAGGCTCTGCGGGACGCGGACTTCGTGGTGACCACCCTCCGGGTGGGGCAGGATAAAGCCCGCACCGTGGATGAGCGCACCGCGCTGGAGCTGGGCGTCATCGGACAGGAGACCACCGGCGCCGGCGGGTTCTCCTATGCCTGCCGCTCCATTCCCGTCATGCTGGACTATATGCGGCTGATCCGGGAGGTGGCCAAGCCCGACGCACCGGTGTTCAACTTCACCAACCCCTCCGGTCTTGTCACCCAGGCCATTTACGACGCGGGCTACGACAACGTCATCGGCATCTGCGACAACGCCACGGGCATCAAGATCGACGTGGCCTCCGCTCTGCGGGTCAATGCCAGCGATCTGATGGTGAAGGTCTACGGCCTGAATCATCTGTCCTGGGCCAACCGGGTGGAAATCGGCGGCGTGGACATTCTGCCCCGGCTGATGGAAAACGAGAGCTTCCTCCAGTCTTTCCACCAGTTCGTATACTTCGACCGGAATCTGATCCGGCGGCTGGGGGTCATTCCCAACGGGTATCTGTACTATTTCTACCATCGGGAGCGGGCGCTGCGGAATCTGCTGGCGGCGCCGGAGTCCCGGGGGGAATTCATCTGCCGGAACAACGGGGAAATGATGGAAGCCCTGCGCCGGCACGATATCCGCACCGAGCCTCAGACCTGCCTGGACATCTACCGGGACTATATGCACCGCCGGGAAGGCAGCTATATGCAAATCGAGCTGGGCGGCGAGGCCGTTTCCGTGCCTCCCATTGACGTGGACGCCCTTGGCATCCGGGAGCTGATGGGCCGCAAGAGCGTGACGGAGGTCTACGAAGGCTATGCCGGCGTCATGTTCAACTATATCGACAGTGTGAAGCATAACCGGGGCATTGATCTGGCCGTCAGCGTTCCCAACCGGGGTGCCATCCCCGGCATGGCCGACGACGATGTGGTGGAGGTCACCTGCACCATCGACCGTCGGGGCGCCGTGCCCATGGGCTTTACCGAGTCGGAGATCGCGCCGTCCAATCTGGCGCTGATGAAAACCGTCAAGCGCTACGAAAAGCTGACGGTGGAAGCGGTGCGGGAAAAATCCAAGGCCGCTGCCGTGGAGGCGCTGACCATTCATCCGCTGGTACAGGACTACGATCTGGCGGTGAAGCTGGTGGAGCGCTACTGCGCGCTGAATGAGCCCTGGTGCGGCAGGTGGAAATAAGCCATGAAGAAGATTTTATGTATTGCCGAGTGCTGCTGTGATCTGATCTTTGCCGGTTTGCCCCGGATCCCGGCGCTGGGAGAGGAGGTCTACGGCGACGCCTTCGCCATCAAGCCCGGCGGCGGTGCCAATACGCCCATCAGTCTGGGCAGGCTGGGGGTTCCCGTGACCCTGCTCACCCGCATCGGGGACGATGACATGGGCAAGGTCGTTCTGGACGGTCTCACCGCCGCCCATGTGACGGTGACGGGAAGCATCCGGACACCCGGCAGCCGTACTCCGGTCTCCGCGGTGCTCAGTACCCGGCAGGATCGCTGTTTCGCTTCCTACGGCGGTACCGGCGGCGCGCCTTTCACGGATAAAATGCTGGAGGCGGCAATCCGGGAGGCGGATATTGTCCATACCTATCTCGGCTACTGCTTTTCCTATCCCATAGCCGAGCTGTGCCGCGAATACGGCAGGGAGCTGAGTCTGGACACCTCCTGGTGCGATACGGAGGATCCCGCCAGAGCGGGGGAGGTGCTGCGCTGCTGCGACTGGCTGAAGGTCAACGAGACCGAGGCCCTGCGGCTCACCGGCTCCGGCACCCCGGAGCGGGCGCTGGAGACGCTGGCTTCGACGGTGAAGCGGGGCGCCGTGGTGACGCTGGGCGGAGAGGGCTGCATCGGAATGGACGGCCGTTTGACCTCCGGGGAGCGAACCGTATACCGGCTCGGCGCCGTATCCCGCGGCGAATTCCGGGACGCCTGCGGCGCCGGAGACAGCTTCGCGGCTGGGATGCTTTACGGCCTGGCAATGGAAAGAACGCTTCCGGACAGCATGGAGCTTGGCAGCCGGCTGGCCGGCCTGTCCGTCACCTGGTACGGCGGAAATGACGATACATTAAATTGTACAAAAATAGACCCGGCTTTTCGGTCATAACAGAAAACTTACCAAAATCTGTTGCAAAAAACAGAGGAATATGCTACAATTCCAACATGGGTAAAGGTTTACTCACAAACATTTTGAAAGGGAGATTTCTATGAAAAAGATTCTTGCAATCGTACTCGCGCTGACGATGCTGCTGGCGCTCGCCGCCTGCAAGCCCTCCGATGCAAATCCCAGCACCCAGCCCACCGACCAGCCCACCAATCCCTCCACCGACCCCTCCGAGCCTAATAACGGCCTCGCCAAGGGCACCAAGTGGAACGCGGTGGACGAGTTCCGTACCGAAGAGGACGAGAACAGCGTCTGGGTTTACAGCTTCTACGATCCCTCCGATTCCTCCTTCAACCCCATGGGTGAATACAACGACCACGACGGCTCCGGCATTGCCGGCTGGTATCCGTGGGAAGGCTCCTGGGTCGGCGTCGGCACCAATCAGGATTGCGCCGGCTATCTGGAGCAGAACTGCGAAGGCAAGGACGGCATGACCGCCGTTCTGGGCTTCAAGGCTCCCGTGGACGGCAAGTATGTGGTTACCGGTGCCGTTTTCAACCCCTGGAACCAGACCACTGACCTGTACACCGTCGCCAAGGCCGACGGCACCGTGGTCACCACCGAGGACATCAGCCAACTGGTTGAGGTCAACGGCTACATCACCCCCACCGACGTGGAGCTTAAGGCCGGCGAAATCGTTTACTTCTACTGCTTCTCCACCGAAGGCGGCTCCTGGGTCAGCGCCTACTCCAACATTACCGTTCACTATGAGCCCACCGACGCTTCCGTCTACGAGAAGCCCGAAGTGGTCATCCCCGAACCCGAGCCCGAGTTTGTTCCTTCCGTTGAGGGCGCCAAGTACAGCGCCTACGGCGACTTCTCCCAGGAGACCGCCGACGGCATCTGGGTCTACGCCTCCACCACCGACGGCAAGACCTACACCCTGGCTGCCAGCTTCGACACCCCTGACTGGAACAGCGACGGCAATGCGGACGCTGCCCAGTGGTACACCGCCGGCGGCACCGGCATCGGCAAGAACTATGACGTGGAGAACTGGCTGGAAGCCAACGTCAGCAACTCTCCCGAGAATGGCGGCGAGATGACGGCTCTGGGCTTCAAGGCTCCCGCTGCCGGCACCTACAAGCTGACCGTCTTTACCAAGAATTTCTGGGGTCAGAACAGCGACCATGTGGTGGTTTCCCTCAATGGAGAGGATGTAACAACCATCGAGTTTGCCGAGGGCGTCACCGAGAAGACTGTTGAGGTCACTCTGGCTGCCGGCGAGATCGTTTACATCCACGGCACCTCCAATGGCGACTGGGTCAGCACCTACCTGGCTGTCTTTGTCACCGAGGGCTGATTTCCGCGCCAAACCGTCGGCTCCGGCTGACGGAAACAACCGAATGAACTGAGTAAACCGAAAGTGTGGGAGGTTGGAAAGCAAACATCGGGTAAACCGTGCTTTTCAACCTCCCCTTGTCAATCCCCCCGGGAAAGCGGAGGGATTGACAAGGGAAAACCACCGGCAATCCGAGACGGGAGCGAGAAAAATGGAACCATTCCGAATTCAGGAGCAGGCATTCACGGCGGTTCGGGAGAACCTGGAATACGGCGTGTATCATGTTATCCGAAATCTGAAAATCGAGGGCTATATATCCCCGGAGCCCCTGCCTTTTGAGGAGCGAACCCGGGGACAGTACCGGGTGCTGGAGCCCGGGGAGCATTGGGGCGGGCTGTTTGACTGCGGCTGGTTCCGCTTTACGGGGCAGATCCCGGAGGACGCCCGGGGGCAGCATCTGGCGGTTCTGGTGGATCTGTCCGCCGAGGGCTTGATCGTGGATGCCGCCGGAAACCCCGTGCAGGGCATCACCAGCGCCACCTCCCGCAACGAATTTCCCCTGGGTCTGTGGGGGAAGCGCACCGTGGAGCTGCCCGACTGCCTCAATGACCGGGGCGAAATCGAGTTCTGGGGCGACTTTACCTGCATGGACATCGAGGGACAGTACAAAAACAACGGCCGGATCAAGGAGGCCTGTCTGGTGTCCATAGACGATACCGTCCGGGACTGCTTCTACGACTGGGTGGTCTGCCAGAGCCTGTTTGTGGGACTGTGCGAAAACGGCGATCCCTACGGCGCCGAGGTGGGCGCGATTCTGGAACGTGCCGCCGCCGAGCTGCAAACCGGCGGACAGCCCCGGGCGGAAGATTCCGGTGCCGATACCGAGGCGCTGATGATGGGACGCCATGCCTACGGCGTTCCGGAGAATACCGGGCTGGATCGGGCGGGGGAGCGGATCTCCGTCTGGCCGGATCCTGAGACGGAGCCCACACGAAAACGGGAGCATATTCTGGATACTGCCGCGGTTGTCAGAGTCCGGGAAATCCTCTCCGGGATCCTCAGCCGCCCCTGCGAGAATCCGTCCCTGCGCTATTCCTCCATTGGCCATTCCCATCTGGATCTGCTGTTTCTCTGGCCGGAGCGGGAGACGCCCCGCAAGTGCGCCAGAACCATGTCCACCGTCATGAAGATGATGGATCGGTTCCCGGAATACAAATTCACCCTCAGTCAGGCGCCGGTATACCGGTGGCTGAAGGAGCAGTATCCGGCACTGTATGCGCGGATGGTGGACAGAATCCGGGAAAAGCGGCTGGAGGTGGTGGGCGCCCTTTACATCGAATGCGACACCAATCTTCCCGGCGGAGAGTCGCTGGCGCGCCAGCTTCTCTACGGAAAGCGCTTTTTCCTGCAGGAGTTCGGGCTGGATATGCAGGTGGGCTTCCTGCCCGATGTGTTCGGTTACAGCGCGGCGCTGCCGCAGCTGTTCGTCAAGGCCGGTGTGCCCTATTTTACCACCAACAAGCTGTCCATGAACGATACCAACCGGTTCCCCAGATACACGTTCTGGTGGTACGGCCTGGACGGCACCCGGATTCTGACCCATATGCTGCCGGAAAACAGCTATACCAGTGCCTCGGTACCCCAGATGGCGATTTACGGGGAATACCACGACACGGACAAGGACGTCTGCCCCCAGGGACTGCAGCTCTATGGCTTGGGCGACGGCGGCGGCGGCCCCGGCTATGAGCATATGGAGCGCCGCCGGCGCAGCCGGAATCTGAAGGGCTGTCCGCCGCTGGAGGACGAATTCGTGGTGGATTTTTTCCACCGCATCGAAAAGGACGCCGACAAATACCGCGCGTGGCACGGCGAACTGTATTTTGAGCGTCATCAGGGCACCTATACCTCCATGGCGCGGCAGAAAAAATGGAACCGGACGCTGGAGAAGGATCTGCACCTTCTGGAATGGCTTTCGGTGATGGCGGAGGGAATCGGGGGATACGCCTATCCCTGCGAGTGGCTCCGGGAGACGTGGGACGATGTGATGCTTTTCCAGTTCCACGACTGCCTGCCCGGCTCCGCCATCGATCGGGTCTACGCCGAAACCCAGGCCCGCTACGCCAGACGCCACGCCGAGGCGAAAGAGCGGATCGACCGGTGCCTGGAGCTTCTCGGGGGCAGACTGTCCACGGAAAACATGGCCCGGCCGGTGGTGCTGGCAAATCCCACCGCCTTCTCCCGGACGGAGCGTCTGGAATCGGAGGGACGGGAGCTGTACGTCACGCTGGCACCTTATACACTCCGGGCGGTGGACTTGACGGAGGCTGTGGAGGCGCAGGCAGCCGCCTGCGATCCGCTGACGCTGGAAAATGCCTTTGTCCGTCTGGTGTTCCGGGAGGACGGAACCGTCCGCAGCGTTTTTGATAAGCTCCGCGGCCGGGAGCTTCTGCCCGGGGGCAGGTGCGGAAACGTGCTGAAGCTGTACCCCGACGAGAACACCCATTGGGATATCGAAAAGGCCTATCTGACCCGGGAGGGGGAGCAGGCCGAGCTGCTTTCCATGACCCGGCAGGACACCGGCACCCTGCGGCGGCTGAAAATGACCTTCCGCGTCGGTGTCTCAACCATCACCCAGACCGTCACGCTGGACGATTCCGGCGCCCGGGCGGATTTTGCCACGGAGGTGGACTGGAAGGAGGAGTACCGGATGCTCCGGGTGGCGTGGCCGGTGGACGCGGTGACGGAGCAGGCATCCTGCGAGATCCAGTTCGGCCATGTGAAGCGCCCGACCCATCAGAATACCACATGGGATCAGGCAAAATTCGAGGTCTGCGCCCATAAGTGGACGGATATTTCGGATCGCAGCGGCGGCCTTGCCCTGCTGAACGACTGCAAGTACGGCTACAAGGTGTGGGACAATGTGCTGGATCTGTGCCTGCTTCGCAGCCAGAACTGCCCCTGCGATCACGGCGATCTGGGCGTTCACGGCTTCACCTATTCCGTGTTTTCCCATGGCGGCGACGTCTGGGACGGCGGCGTGATCCGGGAGGGCTATCGCCTGAATTACCCGGTGGAAGTTCGGGGAACCGACGGGCACGCCGGAGCCGATGCCCTTGCCATCGCCTCCGTAGAGAACGGCAGCGTGGTGCTGGAAACCGTCAAAAAGGCGGAGGACAGCGAGGACCGGATTCTCCGGTTCTACGAAGCCGCCGGCGGCAGCGTCCGGGCAAGCATCCGCCTGTACGGATACGAAGCGGTGTCGCTGTGCGACCTGCTGGAGCGGCCGGTCGCTTCCGGAGACCTGACGGTGACGCCGGAGGGAGCCGAAATCCATTTCCACGCTTTTGAGGTGCAAAGCCTGATCGTGCGAAAAAAAGAGGAAAGGAATTGATCTTATGAAACGATCCGAAATCAATCAGATCATCCGGGAAGCCGAAGCCCTGCTGGCGGAAAACGGATTCGTCCTGCCGCCCTTCCTGAATTGGACGCCGGAGGAATGGGCGGAAAAGGGTGCGGAATGCGCGGAGATCCGGGACAATCAGCTTGGCTGGGATGTCACGGACTTCGGCTGCGGTGATTTTGACCGGGTGGGGCTCACCGCGGTCACCCTGCGCAACGGCAACCAGAAGCATCCTGAGAAATATCCCAAGCCCTACGCGGAGAAATATCTGGTGGCCCGGGAGAATCAGCACACCCCCATGCACTTCCATACCTGCAAGATGGAGGATATCATCAACCGTGGCGGCGGTATTCTGGTGATGAAGCTGTACTGCGCCGACGAGAACGACGGCCTGGACGAGAAGCGCGATGTGGAAATCGTCTGCGACGGTGTCCGCAGAGTGCTGCCTGCCGGCGCCGTGATCGAGCTGAAGAAGGGCGAAAGCGTCACCTATACCCAGCGGCTGTACCATGAGTTCTGGGCCAAGGAGGGCTGCGGAAGCGTACTGATCGGCGAGGTCAGTATGTGCAACGACGACGACACCGACAACCATTTCCTGACGGCACCCGGCCGCTTCCCCGCCATCGAGGAGGATGAGAAGCCCTACCGGCTTCTGTGCAACGAGTACCCCGGACGGTGAGCGCCATGGAGAAATGGCTGGACTGCCACTGCCATGTGCTGGGCGGCGGAACGGAGGCCGTCCGGGAGCTGGATCGGTGCCAGCGGGAGGATTTCGGCCGCTGCGCTTCCAATTTCCTCAGCGTCGAGGGTATGGACGATGCCGCCCAGAACGCGCTGGGAATCTGCTTCAAGCTGCTCAATCCCCGGAATTACGCCTTCGGCGGACTGCACTACCGCTTTTCCTATGATTTCGGCGAGGAGGTGCGGAAGCTGGCGGAAATCGGCTTTGACGGCATCAAAATGATCGAAAACAAACCCTCCGAGCGGAAACGGCTGGGTTTCCGGCAGGACGATCCCCGGTACGACAGCCTTTACCGGACGGTGACGGCGCTGGATCTGCCCATGCTGATCCATGTCAACGATCCCGCCGAGAACTGGGACTGGAACCGCTGCTCCGACTGGGCTAAGGAACAGGGTTATTACTATGGCGGCGGAGACTATGTGAGCTATGAGCAGGTGGCGGCGGAGACCGTCTCCATGCTGGAAAAGTACCCCCATATGCGGGTGTGCCTGGCGCATCTGTTTTTCATGTCGGATGACGAGCCCCGGCTTCGGACGCTGATGGAGCGCTTTCCCAATCTGTCGCTGGACATTACCGCCGGTACGGAAATGTACTATGCCTTCGACGATGCGCCGGCGGTCTGGCGGCAGTTCTTCCTGGACTATGCCGACCGGATCCTGTTCGGCACGGACAACTGCTGCCCGGCTTCGGAGTTTGACCGGAAAATCGCCGGGGAGATCAATGATCTGGAGCGGGATTTTCTGACAAGAAGAGAACGGTTCCCGCTGTGGGATCGCCGCATTCAGGGTGCCGGATTGCCGGAGACGGTGGTTCGGAAGATCACCCATGACAATTTCCGCGCCTTTGCCGGCCGGAAGCCAAAGCCGCTGAATACCGAAAAGGCGGCCGCCTATCTGCGCGGCCGTCTGGAAAACGGGGAGTACCGCCTGAGGGAAACGGAACGCGAGACCATACAAACTGTCCTTGAAATGCTGAAGGGACGGGAAATCCTGTAAGAATCGCTGATTTCCTCTTGATTTTCCGCTGTTTTCCTATATACTAATTATTAGAATGAATTTTAAGGAGACAGTGATGAAAAAGTCGGTATCGATCAAGGATATTGCCCGGGAATCCGGTGTATCCATTGCCACGGTTTCCAGAGTCATGAACAAAACGGGCAGATATTCCAAAGAGACGGAGGACAAGGTACTCTCCATCATCGAGGACAGAAACTATGTTCCGAACCAGATCGCCAAGGGACTGCGGGTGCAGAAAATGATGAACGTGGGCATCATTGTCCCCGATATTACCAACGAGTTCTTTGTGAAGGTGGTCTCGGAGCTGGAGAAGAATCTGTTCCGGGAGGGCTATCAGACCTTCCTGTGCAACACCAACGAAAGCGACGAAAACGAGAAAAAACGGGCCCAGATGATGACCATGCAGAACGTCTGCGGTCTGGTGTTTCTGTCCAGCCGCATGACGGACTCGGAATACGACGGCAACGATCTGCCCACCGTGTTCATCGAGCGGTTCCCCTTTGAGTCCCAGGAAAACTTCAGCCTGGTTTCCAGCGACAATGTGCAGGGCGGCTATCTCGCCACCAGGGAGCTGCTGGAGCAGGGCTGCCGGAAGATCCTGCTGCTGACCGGTCATGACCATGTTTCCGGCTATCAGGATCGCCGCCGGGGCTATGTCCAGGCGCTGCGGGAGGCCGGTATGGGGGAGGAGGACATCCATGTCCGCTATCTGGAGTGCCTCCACTATCAGGACGCCCACGATGCCATGATGGCCATGCTGGACTCCGGAGAATTTGATTACGACGGGATCTTCGCCGCCTCGGACTGGCTGGCCATCGGCTGCTGCCGGGCGCTGGAGGAGCATGGCATTGCCATCCCGGATCAGGTCAAGCTGGTGGGCTATGACGACATTTCCATCACGGCCTTCAACACCGTGCCGATTACCACCATCCATCAGCGGGTGGACGAGATCGGCAGACTGGCCACGGAACAGCTTCTGCGTGCCATCAACGGAGAAAAGGAAACCAAACAGGTAATCCGGGTGCCGGTTTATCTGATTCCCAGAGCCTCCACGCGGGGCGACAAAGCAACCAAGTATATCTGAATTGACCCCTTCGGGAAAAAGAGGAATCCCCATTCCTCTTTTTCTTTGAAGACTGAGAAAACGTTTACCAATGGGAGAATGCCTATGAAGAAGGAAGCGATTATCTGCCTGGATATCGGCGGAACCAATTTGCGGATGGGACTTGTGGACAGAGATTACGGCCTGTCCGACGTGCAGATTACCTCCACGGCCAGAACCGCGGAGCAGGGCTTTGTCACCGGACTGATTCAGGCGGTGAAAGCCTACCGGGCGGTTGCGGAACGGAAGGCGAATATCCTGGCCGTGTCCGTGGGAATCCCCGCAGCGCTGGACAAGGAGCGCAGAGTGGTGCTCCAGGCTCCCAATGTGCCGGGGCT
>JAQXIT010000013.1 GCA_029007925.1 Bacillota bacterium
TGCTTTTGGATTGCCTTATTTCGCGAACACTCTCTTCAGGTGGACAAAGCGGGGCAGGCCGTCCTCCTTGACCATGCCGGTCTCGCCCTGAATCAGGGGGAGGCAGTAGTCGATGAACTCCTGCTTGACGCCGTTGCCGGCCTCGTTGATCCACTCCAGGGGAACCTTCTTCTCGGTGTTGGCCACCAGGCTCAGGTCGAACAGCTTGGGCTCGCACTTGTAGCCGTTCTCGTCCCGGGTGCAGGCGAAGCCCACCATCTTGTCGGTAACACCGGACACGGCGGCCTCCACGGCGGTCTTGCCGGACAGGAAGGACTCGGCGATATCGGTGCCGGAGGCGCAGTGGGCAGCGCAGCGCTGCAGCAGGCTCAGCTCAATGCCGCGAACCTTGGCGCCGGTCTCCGCCTTGACCACATCCGCCAGACGGGCAGCCAGACCGCCCAGCTGGGCATGGCCGAAGCCGTCGGTGCCGGAGGTCTTGGCCTCGGAAACGAAGGTGCCGTCGGCATAGTGGACGCCCTCGGAAACCGCCACCAGGCAGTTCTTCTTCTCGGCGTAGACCCGCTTGACATCGGCGATGAACTGCTCCATGCTGAAGTCCACCTCGGGCAGGTAGATCAGATCGGGGCCGTCGCCCTTGGTGCCGGCCAGAGCCGCGGCGG
Source organism: Bacillota bacterium (assembly GCA_029007925.1). Lineage (GTDB taxonomy): Bacteria > Bacillota > Clostridia > Oscillospirales > Oscillospiraceae > Faecousia. Next base: position 663 of record JAQXIT010000013.1, read on the forward strand.
CGGTGAGCCAGCCCGCATGGCGGCCCATGCACTCCATGATGGTGACCATGCCGGTGTCGTACACCTGGCAGTCACGGGAGACTTCCATGAAGGAGGTGGCGATGTACTTGGCGGCGGAGGCGAAGCCGGGGCAGTGATCGGTGCCGGCCAGATCGTTGTCGATGGTCTTGGGCACGCCCATGACCCGGCACTCATAGCCCACACGGTTCATGTACTTGGAAATCTTGTTGCAGGTATCCATGGAGTCGTTGCCGCCGTTGTAGAAGAAATAGCGGACGTTGTACTTCTTGAAGATCTCCAGGATGCGCTTGTAGTCGGTGTCGTCCACGTCGGGATCGGCGATCTTGTAGCGGCAGGAGCCCAGCGCGGAGGAGGGGGTGTAGAGCATATTCTCCAGCTCCTTGGGATCCTCCTCGTCCATAATCATGAGCTGATCGTTCAGGACGCCCTTGATGCCGTGGAAAGCACCGTAGACCTTGGTGATATTGGGGTTCTCCAGACCGGTCTTGATGACGCCGTAGGCGGAGCAGTTGATGACGGAAGAAGGACCGCCGGACTGGCCGATAATCAGGGAGCCAACCAAAGCTTTTTCAGACATGTGTTTTACCTCCGGATGATGAAATAATGGATGATTTCGACTATGGGCCGGCCGCGCCAAACCCAATCGCCTGGATTATACCACGAAAGAATGGAAATAGCAAATATTTTTATTGAAATGCGGAAAAAATGTGGTATAATGATCTTGACTAAAGGCAGGCTTCCTGCCCGATTCAGAAAGGATTGATTCCAATGGCTCTTGTAACTTCTACCGAAATGTTCAAGAAGGCTTACGACGGCGGTTACGCCATCGGCGCTTTCAATGTGAACAACATGGAAATCGTGCAGGGCATCACCGAGGCCTGCCGCGAGGAAAAGGCTCCCGTCATTCTTCAGGTTTCCAAGGGCGCCCGCGCCTACGCCAACCATACTTACCTGGTGAAGCTGGTGGAGGCCGCCGTGGCCGAGTGCCCCGAGATCCCCATCGTGCTGCATCTGGATCACGGCCCCGACTTTGAGACCTGCAAGAGCTGCATCGACGGCGGCTTCACCTCCGTTATGATCGACGCCAGCTCCAAGCCCTTTGCCGAGAACATCGAGATCACCCGCAAGGTCGTGGAGTACGCCCACGATCACGGCGTTGTGGTCGAGGCCGAGCTGGGCACCCTGGCCGGCATCGAGGACGATGTGAAGGTCGCCGCCCACGCCGCTTCCTACACTCGCCCCGAAGAGGTGGAGGAGTTCGTCTCCAAGACCGGCTGTGACTCTCTGGCCATCGCCATCGGCACCAGCCACGGCGCCTACAAGTTCACCGCCGCTCAGTGCACCCGCAACGAGAAGGGCATTCTGGTTCCGCCTCCCCTGCGCTTCGACGTGCTGGAAGAGGTCTCCCGCCGCCTGCCCGGCTTCCCCATCGTTCTGCACGGCTCTTCCTCCGTCCCCCAGAACTATGTGAAGATGATTAACGAGAACGGCGGCAAGATGCCCGACGCCGTCGGCATCCCCGAGGAGCAGCTCCGCCACGCTGCCGAGCTGTCCGTGTGCAAGATCAACATCGACTCCGATCTGCGTCTTGCCATGACCGGTACCATCCGTCAGTTCTTCAACGAGCATCCCGACAAGTTCGACCCCCGCGAGTACCTGAAGCCCGCCCGCGCCAACATCAAGGAGCTGGTTCGCCACAAGCTGGTGGACGTCCTGGGCTGCGCCGGCAAGGCCTGATTTTCCATTCGTTTTGGGCTCCCGATTCTTCGGGAGCCCTTTTTATTTGCCTCTTTTCCTCTCTAGGCGAATCACAGTCAGAGGAATTCCCCGAGCCGTGCAGCGATCGATCACAAATTTTGTTCCACGGGAGCTGCCGTCCCAAAAAGCCAGCACTGCGTCCGCCCGTTCGAGGATCTGCAGATTCCTTTTCAGCGGTGCGCCCCGTCCATAGCGGCGATAATCCGGGTAAAACTCAGAAATCGGGATTCCCCGGGAAATGGCATACGCTCTGGCGCAGGAATCCACTCCTTTCGCTCCCCCGGATACGATTTCCGTCACATCCGGCGGAGCATCCAGTCTTTTGAGAAGGAATACGGAAAAATCGGAGGAAATATTCTGCCTGATGTCAATGTGAAGCCCACCCGGAAAGCGTAACCATCCGCAAAATCGCCGTTCCAACCTGCGGTTGGATGGAAAATGCCCGGATTCAACCAATGTTTCATTGCTTTTTTCCCAGGGCTGTGGTACTTTTTTCCTGTAGCTACAAAACTTTTTGGGAGGAATACCTATGACCATCGGAAATAAAATCGCGTATTACCGCAAAGCCATGAACATGACACAGGACACGCTGGCTCAGCGGTTGGAGGTCAGCAATCAGGCGGTTTCC
>JAQXIT010000014.1 GCA_029007925.1 Bacillota bacterium
TTGTAGAGGGAGCCTTCCACGTTCTCGTGGAGGGGGCCGGCGTAGGTGACGTAGGAGTCCACGCCTTCCTCAAAGCTCAGCTTGGAGGAGCCGCCCAGGTCATAGCGCTGCCAGTTCCGGGCACGGTTGGAGCCTTCGCCCCAGTACTCCTTCATATACACGCCGTTGACCATGATCCGGGGGGTGGGGCTCTCGTCGAACCGGGCAAAATACCGGCCCAGCATCAGGAAGTCCGCGCCCATGGCCAGGGCCAGGGTCATGTGGTAGTCGTGGACGATACCGCCGTCGGAGCACACCGGCACATAGATGCCCGTCTCCTGAAAATATCCGTCCCGGGCCGCCGCCACGTCGATGAGGGCCCCACCCCCAAGGTCATGGTCAACGGTGCCTATATGAAGGAATACTGGGGCGAAGGCTCCAACCGGGCCCGGAACTGGCAGCGCTACGATCTGGGCGGCGCCTCCAAGCTGACCTTCGAGGAAGGCGTGGATTCCTACGTCACCTACGCCGGCTCCCTCCACGACAATGTGGAAGCGTCGCTGTACAAGGTGCGCTCCACCATGTGCAACTGCGGCGTCACCACCATCCCGGATCTGCAGCGGGACGCCAAGCTGACCCTGGTGTCCGCCACCTCCATCGTGGAGGGCGGCTACCACGACGTAACCCTGCGCTCCACCTCCTCCGTAAAATAAACCACGCCCCCGCGGCTGTGCCGCGGGGGCCGCTTTATACTTTTCCTTTCCGGAGCCGGAGGGCCACCATCAGCAGGCACGCCCAGGCAAACAGGCTCACCACCCAGATCCGTCCGCAGATCATGGGCGTGGACACCACGATCAGGATCCAATACACCATGTTTCCCGCCGCTTGGGTGGCGCCAACGGACAGGAAGTTCAAAACCAGCATCGTCAGGGTCAGACCCAGGGAGATCAGGCAGATCACCCCGATCCGCCGGGGCTCCCGCCGGTCACCCTCCCGGTACGCCCGGTACAGCAGGATCCCGGGCGGCACGAAAAACAGCAGCGACAGGGCGAACAGCCCCCAATAAACCGCGCCCTGGGGATTCGGTACAAAGCCCAGCGCGGCACACAGGGCGAACATCAACACCCACTCGGCGTAAAGAATACGTTTTATCATGGCAGCCTCCCGGAGGTTTTTCTCCTATTATAAACCCTTTTCCCGGGAACGCAACCCTGAATTTGCGGGGAGCGGAGATTCGGAATGAGGAATTGTGGATGTCATTGCGGGGAGGCCCCTTGTGAGCCGACGCGGCAATCTCCTCCACCCTGTCATTGCGAGGAGGGAATTGCCGCGTCGGTTTGGAATGACAGCCTTGCAAAAACGCCCGTACCGGGTTTCCGGTACGGGCGCTGTGAGCTTTGGGAAATGCTTAGTACATTCCGCCGGCCTGAGCGGCGGCAGCGGCCTGGGCGGCGTCGGCAGCGGGATCGGGCTTGTCGACCACCAGGCTCTCGGTGGTCAGGACGCAGCCGGCGATGGAGGCGGCGTTCTCCAGGGAGGAACGGGTCACCTTGGTGGGATCCACGATACCGGCGGAGATCATGTCCACATACTCCTCGGTGTAGGCGTTGTAGCCGTAGCCGATCTTGCCGGAGGTGCGGATCTTCTCGTAGACCACGCTGCCGTCCACACCGGCGTTCTCGGCGATCTGGCGGATGGGCGCCTGCAGAGCGGTGGCAATGATCTTGGCACCGGTCTTCTCGTCGCCGGACAGAGTAGCGACCAGCTTCTCCACGGCCTCGATGGCGTTGACCTGAGCGGTACCGCCGCCGGCCACAATGCCTTCCTCAACGGCGGCGCGGGTGGCGTTCAGGGCGTCCTCGACCCGCAGCTTCTGCTCCTTCATGGCAACCTCGGTCTGGGCGCCGACCTTGATGACGGCAACGCCGCCGCTGAGCTTGGCCAGACGCTCCTGGAGCTTCTCCCGGTCGTAGTCGGAAGTGGTGGTGGCAATGGAAGCGCGGATCTGATGGGCCCGGGCCTTGATGGCCTCGGGATCGCCGGCGCCGTCCACGATGGTGGTGGTGTCCTTGGTGACCACGACCTGACGGGCGCGGCCAAGATCGCTGATCTGGGTCTCGGTGAGCTCCATGTTCAGATCGCTGGAGATGACGGTGCCGCCGGTGAGGATGGCGATATCCTGCAGCATCTCCTTGCGGCGGTCGCCGAAGCCGGGAGCCTTGACGCAGACGCAGTTGAAGGTGCCGCGCAGACGGTTCACCAGCAGGGTGGCCAGGGCGTCGCCCTCCACATCCTCGGCGATAATCATCATCTTCTTGCCGGTCTTGACAACGGGCTCCAGGATGGGCAGAATCTCCTGAATGGAGGAAATCTTCTTATCGGTAATCAGGATGAGGGCATCGTCCAGAACGGCCTCCATCTTGTCGGTATCGGTGACCATATAGGGGGAGATATAGCCCCGGTCGAACTGCATGCCTTCCACCACGTCCAGGCCGGTCTCGGCGGTCTTGCTCTCCTCGATGGTGATGACACCCTCGGTGCCCACCTTCTCCATGGCCTCAGCAATCAGCTTGCCCACGCTCTCGTCGCCGGAGGAGACGGTGCCGACCCGGGCGATGTCATCGGAGCCGGAGACGGGGACGGAATGCTCCCGGATGGCGCCTACGGCGGCGGCCACGGCCTTGTCGATGCCCTTGCGCATG
>JAQXIT010000015.1 GCA_029007925.1 Bacillota bacterium
CAAGCTGCCAAAGGAAACCATGGAACTGCTCCGGCAGTACAAGGTATGGCAGCTGGAAACCCGGCTTGCAATGGGTGGCCGCTGGAAGGATACGCCCTATGTATTCACCGGGGAATGTGGCGGCTGCATGGCTCCCGACACCCTCAGCGGCTATCTGACCCGGTTTGAGAAGAAATACAGCCTGCCCCACATCCATGCCCACAAATTCCGGCACAGCATGGCATCTGTCCTGTACTTCTCCGGGGCCGACCCGGTGAGCATCTCCAAACGGCTTGGACACGCTCAGGTGAGCACCACCCAGAATATCTATTCCCACCTGATCGAACAGGCCGACACCCAGTCGGCAGAGCGGATTGCGGACGCTATTTTCCGCACGGAAAAGAAGCTTGGGTGACCCAAAATTTTGCAATTGACCCAAAATTGACCCAAAATCAAAAATCAGGCAAATGCAAATCAGCCCAAAAAGTACGAAAAAGCCCGGAATCTTGACGATTCTGGGCTTTTTAGGTGGTACGCCGGAAGGGACTCGAACCCCCGACCTACTGATTCGTAGTCAGTCACTCTATCCAACTGAGCTACCGGCGCATAGCGCTCTTCAAAGCGCCTAAGTATATTAGCACATCGGGTTCAAAAAAGCAAGTACTTTTTTGAAATTTATCGTTTCTTTTTGCGGCGTTTCCTTTTGGAAAGGGCGGACACGGTCATCCACAGCACAATAATCAGCACAATCAGAAGAACTGCGGCGATTATCAGCTCCTGTTTCCGCCGCCCGTTCTGACGTTCGCTCTCCAGCCGCTCCTGTTCCAGGCGCTCCTGTTCCAGCCGTTCCTGCTCCAATCGCTCCTGTTCCAGACGCTCCTGCTCCAGCCGCTCCTGTTCCAGGCGTTCCTGTTCCAGGCGTTCCTGTTCCAGGCGTTCCTGTTCCAGGCGTTCCTGCTCCAGTCGCTCCTGTTCGAGGCGCTCCTGCTCGGCGTAGGGCACAATGTTCTCCAGAAAATCGCCGCCGGTCACATCCGCGCCTACGGTGGAATGGTACAAACCGAACCGGCAGGGACTGTATGTCTCGATCTGGGAGGCTTTGGTGATCTCCCCGCTGCTGCCGTTGATCCAGCGGGTGAACCAGGTGTACTGCTGGGATTTGTGGCAGGGATAGCCCAGCTTCTGGGTCGCCTGGAAGGCGGTCAGTCCGCCGAAGGCTTCCAGCGGCTGGTCATAATCGATGGTGATGGGGTTTTTCGCATACAGGTGCAGGTACACCTTGGGAATCTCCCAGACACCGTACCGGCCGGCGGATTCCGGGAACGCTTCGGGATCCCCGGTCAGGGGCACCGCCTTGGTCAGCAGATCGGCGTAGACCATGTGCATACCGTGTCCGTATTCGCCATTGAGGTCATGGCCCACGGCGACCAAAGGCTTGAAGCGGCGGATTTGCTCCACCACGAAGCTCTGCAGCGCTTCCCTGGTCGTGCCGTAGGAATACCGGTATTCGTCGTAGGTTCCCTCCAGACTGTCGATGCGGAAGTCCGCGAAGGAGCCGAACACCGGATAGGCGGTGACGCCCACGGCCCAGAGGCCGTTGAGCATTTCATGAATCCGTCCGCTGGTGAGGTTCCGGTGATCGGTCAGGTACACCACCTGCACGCGGCAGCCCTTTGCTCCGGCGTACAGGGGCAGCAGTCCCGCGAAAAAAAGCTGATCGTCGTCGCCGTGAGTGGCAAACAGCACCAGATCCGCGCCGCCCTCCAGCGGGCTTCCCCAGACCTGAATGTCCTTCGGCACATCGGTTCCGGAAAAGACCCGGATCTCGCTGAGCCGCACGGAGCCGTTGGAGAAGTCCAGCGTCACGGAGGTGGGAGCGGTGCCGAAGGCGGCGGCAAGATCCAGAAACTCATGGAGAAAGCCCCCTTCTCCGGCGGTGATGGACTTCCCGCTTCCGTTATCCGTGACGGTGTAGACACCGTATTCCCGATCAAAGAGGAGATACAATCCGGCCATTCCGGTGCCGTTGGTCAGCGTGAGGGAGGCGCTGCCGGAGGAGGAACGGTAGGTATCGATGTTGCCATCGGTCAGAAATGCCAGGGAATGGAAGCCGGTGCCGGTGATCCCGGTACTGCCGGTAATATCCTCTGTGCCTGCCGGCGACGCGGCAGCGCCGGGGATCAGCAGCGCCCAGAGCGCCGCGAGGCACAGCAGCCCGGCAAGGATTCTTCGTGTCGAAAGCATGGGAAAACCTCCGATTTCTGTCAGATGACCACATTATAGCAGAGTCCCGCCATTCTGTCAAACCGCTGGGTTTGGGTTGACTTCGGAGCGGTTCCGTGGTACCATTGCGGTGTCTGAATTCCGATTCGAATGGGAGCGCTCGTATGATCGAAACCTTTCTGGCCACCTTATCCCCCATGCTGATGATGTTTCTGTGCATTGCCATCGGCTTTGTGCTGCGCAAAACCAAGGCGGTGCCGGAAAACACGGCTGCGGTTCTGTCCAAGCTGGAGCTGGGCATTTTCATTCCGTCGCTGATCCTGTCCACGTTTCTGGAATACTGTACCATGGAATCCATGCTGTCCCAGTACCGCATCGTGCTGTACGGCACGGCGGCGGTGGCGCTGTCCGTGGCCATGGGCATCCCGCTGGCGCGGCTGTTCTCCCGGAATGCGGATGAGCGCAATATTTATCAGTACGCGTTGATTACCGCCAATTACGGTTTCCTGGGCAATGCCATTGTGCCCCGGATTCTGGGGGATGAGGGACTGTATTTCTATCTGCTTTTCTGTATGCCGCTGAACGTTGTGGGCTATGCCTGGGTTCTCCACACGCTGATTCCCGGGCAGAAGGGGAAAAAGCAGAGCATCCTCCGGAGCCTGATGAATCCGCCGTGTGTGGCGCTGGCGCTGGGCGTGGCGCTGGGAATGCTGGGCGTGGGCGCCTGGATGCCCGGATTTGTCACCGCCACGCTGAAGGGCCTGACAGGCTGTATGGGCCCCGTGGCCATGATCCTGACGGGCTTTGTCATCGGCGGCTACCGGATTTCGGAGCTGCTGAAAATCCGGAAGGTCTGGATCGTCACCTTTCTGCGGCTGTTTGTGCTGCCGGGGATCCTGATCGGATTTCTGTGGCTTCTGGGCGCCGATAAGCTGACCCTGATTCTGGCGCTGTTCGCCTTTGCCTCGGCGCTGGGGCTGAACGCGGTGGTGGTTCCGGCGGCCTACGGCGGCGACACCCGTACCGGCGCGGCCATGGCCACGATCTCCCACGCCGCCTGCATCATCACCATTCCGCTGCTGTACGCGCTGCTGCAGCAGATTCTGTAGGAGGGGAAGAGCCATGAAACCGTGGCAGCATTTCAAGACCATCACCCGCCACCGCCATCTGGTACTGGCGGGATGCTTCCGCATCGGCCTGTACCGGCAGGGATTGACGCATGATCTGTCCAAGTATTCCCCGGTGGAATTCTGGAACGGCGCCCGGTACTATCAGGGCGTCCGCAGTCCCAACGCCGCGGAGCGGGAGGACAAGGGCTACAGCGAGGCGTGGATGCACCACAAGGGGCGCAACCGCCACCATTACGAATACTGGACGGACATGAGCCCGGAGACCCGACGCTACGAGGCGGTGCCCATGCCCCGGCGGTATCTGGCGGAAATGGTCATGGACCGGCGGGCGGCCTGCATGGTGTATCAGGGAAAAAACTATACCCCCGGCTCGCCGCTGGCTTATTTTCTGAAAAGCCGGGAGCAGGCGCTGATGCACCCGCAGACCCGGCGGGAGCTGGAATATATTCTGACCATGCTCCGGGATCGGGGCGAACGGGAGACTTTCCGCTTCCTGAAGCGGGAGGTTCTCACCGGAAAGCCCTTCCCGTGGGAAATGCAACAAACGGAGGAATGAATATGGCGGCCAACTGGCTGAAAGACGCGGTCTTTTATGAAATCTATCCCCAGAGCTTTTACGACACCAACGGCGACGGCATCGGAGACATCCCTGGCATCATCGCCAAGCTGGATTATGTGAAAAGTCTGGGCTGCAACGCCCTGTGGATCAATCCCTGGTACGATTCTCCCTTCGCGGACGCGGGCTACGACGTCCGGGACTACAAAGCGGTGGCACCACGCTACGGCACCATGGCCGACGCGGAGGCGCTGTTCCGTACCGCCCATGAAAAGGGCATCCGGGTTCTGCTGGATCTGGTGCCGGGGCATACCAGCGAGGAGCATCCCTGGTTTCTGGAAAGCAGCCGGGAGCATCCCGACGAAGCATATGCCGATCGCTATATCTGGACGGAAAACGCCTTCTGCCGGGGCGGCGGAATGCCCTTCATCAGCGGCGAGAAGCCCAGAGACGGCGCCTATATCATCAACTTTTTCAAGAGCCAGCCAGCGCTGAACTACGGCTATCGCCGCATCGACGAGCCTAAATGGCAGCAGAGCGTCACCGCGCCCGGCCCCATGGCCACCCGGGAGGCCATAAAGGACATCATGCGCTTCTGGCTGGACAAGGGCTGCGACGGCTTCCGGGTGGACATGGCCGACTCGCTGGTGAAGAACGACGGCGACGACAAGACCGCCACTATGGAGGTCTGGCGGGACATGGCCGGCGCCATCCATGCCGAGTATCCCGAAGCTGCGCTGGTTTCCGAGTGGAACAAGCCCCGCCAGGCGCTGAACTGCGGCTTCGACATGGACTTCATGCTGGACTGGTACGGCAACGGCTACAGCTCTCTGGCCCGGCTCTACAAGCTGGACCGGCAGGGACGGGTCACCGAGGACGGCAGCTATTTTTCCGCCGGTTCCGGCGCCGATATCTCCGGTTTCCTGCGGGACTATCTGCCCCAGTATCAGGACACCGCCAAGGCGGGGCTCTGGTGCCTCATCACCGGCAACCACGACACCAAGCGGATCTCCTTCCACCTGACGGATCGGGAACGCCGGCTGCTGTTTGCATTCCTGCTGACCATGCCCGGCGCGCCGTTCCTGTACTACGGCGACGAGATCGGCATGGCCTACCGGTGGCTGCCCACCAAGGAGGGCGGCTACCACCGCACCGGATCCCGGACGCCCATGCAGTGGAGTAAGGGGAAGAATCTGGGCTTTTCTCAGGCGCCGGCGGAGAAGCTGTACCTTCCGGTGGATCCGGCGGCGGACGCGCCCACGGTGGAGGCCCAGGAGGCGGATCCCGATTCCATGCTGAACCATGTCCGTGGGCTCATTGCTCTGCGGCACGCCTATCCGGAGCTGGGGAATTACAGCCCCTTCGCGGTGTACTCCGCCGAACCGGGCTCCCGTCTCTTTGCCTACAGGCGGGGAGAAAACATGCTTCTGGCGGTGAATCCCGGTCGGGAGACCCTGAGCCTGCCGCTGGACG
>JAQXIT010000016.1 GCA_029007925.1 Bacillota bacterium
ATTTCCGTGTCTCCCGTTTCCTTCAGATAGGTCAGCACCGTCTCCGGGATCCATGCCGCGCCGTCCATATAGGGATGCCGCAGGAACGGCGCGTACATCCGAAGCGTATTTCCGTTGGCAAACTGATAGCCCAGGCAGCCCAGGATCTTTTCCCGTGCCAGATCTCCGTCCATGGACACAAAAGCGGTGATGTCCTGGAGCATATCCCGGATGCCCTTGCCATAGACCCGGGCCCAGGTTTTGCCAAGCTGAACCTGGTTTTTCAGCCACACATTCGTCAGCCGGTCCAGATAGGGATTCCCGCTTTCCAGCCGGTATATATCCGCCGTCTGTTCCAGCTTGTTCCGGCGGTTTTGAAGAGTCATTTCAAAGAATCCGTCAGACAAAAGCTCCCCGGTCTCCCGGGCGGCAGCTTCCCGGCTTTGGGTAACACCCACTGCCAGATGAATGATCCGCTCCTCCCCCGGCGCCAGCTCCATGGTAAACTGCACCGCGGCAGCCGGATACTCATCATAGGATGATCCCCGGCAATCCAGGCGCTCCGATTCCAGTGCGACGGGATGCTCCAAGGTCTGATACAGCCCGCGGAATCTTGTCTCGGAGGTGCAGTAAGATGCCACCGCCGTATCGGCGCAAAGGTAGATCCCGCTGTACGGATGCTCCGCGCCGTAGATCTTATGGGAGAAATACAGGCCATCCACCGTCCGGTCCCAATCGCACAGGTTGTAGGAGCAGTGGGGCGTCTCATTCACATGGACTTTGGCATACACGAAAACCGACAGCTTCCGACGCCCGGCGCCTGTATTTTGCAGCCGCACCCGCCACAGCTCCGCCTTGCCGGTCTCCGGTACGGTCATGGTGAAATCCGAATACACCCCGTCAAAACGGCTGACAATACTCTGGTATCCCACGCCCACATGGCAGCGATACTCCTCCAGCCTGGCTTTCCCAAACGGCTTATTGACACAGGCAAATCTGCCGCTTTCTTCATCTTTCACATAGATCAAGCGGTTATCCGTATCCGGGAGGAACAGATCCCGCCGAAGGCCCTCTCCCACAGAGGCGAAGCCCTTTCCCTGGCCCATGTGATCGACGCCCATGATATACTCTTCGTTCCAAATATAGTTGATCAGCGGCCGGAGCGGAAACATATCCTCCACGATATACTCGTTCCGGCTGTCGTCAAACCGTCCTGTTGCCATATTCTCATCCTTTCGCAAAATGCGGCACGGGGTTATTCCCCCTGTAAATATTGATTCCTGAGCCGCAGGATCCTGCCCTGACCCCCACGCAGCAGGCGGATCATCTGTTCGATGGAATGAACTTCCTCATCGAATTCCATTCCCGACAGGATCTCCTGCTCCACACGGTGCAAGTCCGAGCCGCCGATGGACAGCTTTCCGTAAGCCTTTGCGTAACAGGCCGAAAGGTCATTGCACAGTGCGTTCCGGCCTGCATTGAAAATCTCTACCCCTTCGCTGTTGGGATACAGGCGGATATGGTCGATCCAGTCGTCCATTCTGAAGGGATGTGCCTGTACCGCCAGCACGCCCCGTTCCCGGCAGAAATCGCACAGGGTGCGCAGATCCATCTGAGGAAGCTCCGGGAATTGCAGAAGCATCTGCTGATCCATGCCATACACCAGGATATCCGTTCCGCAATAGGATGCCTCGATGCCGAAAAACACCTTCAGCCTCCCGGCGGCGTATGCCTTCACTTCCTCATACCCCTGGCAGTACCGTTCGATCTTTTCCGCGTAAGTCCCGTTGGGACAATCCCGGTGAACCGTGGTGTTGCCGTTCAGAAAGTGATCCGTAATGCACACGCCGTCATATCCGTTGGCAAGATACAGCTCCACAATGTCCTTGGCGGACATTCTGCCGCACATACTGGCGTATTTTGTGTGGCAATGCAGTTCATAACGATACATTTGCTTTTCCTCCCGCTGTTTTACGGCATGGTTCAGATCCTCAGAACCGATCCTTGTAGGACTGTACGATCCTGTTCATCTGATCAAAATGTGCCTCCATATCCCGCACCAGCTTGAACTGGGTGCGGCAGCGATCCAGATTCTGCTCCGGATAACGAATATGGAAATAATGGTCGCCGTCGAGATAATCCGTCAGGAAGCGGATGCCGCACTCCAGGGTCATCAGCCGGGCGCCCCAGGGCAGATACTCCAGCTCCGCTTCCGTCAGCGTGCCCCCCGCGCCTTCCAGGAAGCCCCGGGTATAGGCCTCATACAGTCCAAGATCGAAATTGACCTTACTCAGGTCTTTCTCATCCTCCGCACTGTGGTTGGCACCGAAGCGAATGGAATCGCCAAAGTCATTGATGGAGAGGCCCGGCATGGTGGTATCCAGATCGATGACGCAGATGCCCTCGCGGGTATCCCGGTCGATGAGAATATTGTTCAGCTTGGTGTCGTTGTGGGTGACCCGCAGGGGCAGCTTCCCTGCCCGCAGGGCATCCAGCGCAACGGAGCAATCCCCCTGGCGTTCCAGCACGAACCGGATCTCCTCCTGAACCTCCTTTGCCCGCCCCAGCTTGTCCGCGGCAACCGCTGCCTGGAATTTGGCGAAGCGATCCTCGGTATCGTGGAAATGCGGCACCGTCTCGTGGAGGGTTTCCGCGGGATACCCCTGCAAAAGCCGCTGGAAGCGGCCAAAAGTCCGGGCCGATGCCTCGAACAGTTCCGGCGTCGCGGACTGGAAGCAGTCCGTATTCTCAATAAAGGGCATCAGCCGCCAGACCTTGCCGTTTGCGTCCGTGTAATAATCGCTGCCGTTCTTCGTCTTGATCACGGAAAGCGTTTCCCGCATGGGGTCGCCGCCGCTTGCCGCGATCTTTTCCCGCAGATAGGACGTGATGCTCACAAAATTTTCCATCAGCTCCTCCGGATGGGGGAACGCCGCGGAGCTGAGCCCCTGAAGGATATACCGGACGCAGTCCCCCTCCCGGGGCTGACACAGGACGCAGTAGGTATCGTTGATGTGCCCCTGCCCATAGCGGACAGCCCCCAGCAATGTTTCCGGGAAGTCGTAGGCGCCCAGCACCTCCCGCAGAAGCGGGGCATTCTCGGGTAAAAACACCTGATTCATCATTTCAATTTCATCCTTTCTCAGCGCAAACCTTTTCTGTAAATCTCCGGGTAGCGCTCCTTATTGATGTACTGATCGAAAATATGGCTGGCGTAGAGCAGCCACACCGCGGTGATCAGAATAACATACACAAACGCAAGGGTCAAAAGTACGATATACTTCCCAAGCTCCAGCGGCGCGACGCTGAATATAATCCAAAAAGGCAGGACCGTGGCCGCCGTAAGCAGCAGCGTTGCGGGCAGTGTGCGGATATAGAGGATGATGCCGTTGCGCAGGCTTTCCGTAAATCTCAGTTGATAGTAGACGGTCTGGAGGAGCATCCAGACGCACACCGGGATGATGGCAAAAAACAGGATCACCGAAAGGATGCCCGCCATCAGCGATGTTCCTGCCCATTTCAGAACATACCAAAAAACCACAGCCGGCAGTACCGCCTTCAGAAAGCCCATGGCGCACTGCCGCAGCCCGATGCCAAACTCCCTGGCGAAGGAGAACGGCTCGTCCCACAGGAGTTGGCGGATCACCCGGACAACCCCGGAAAAAAGCAGGATAAACAGCAAAAAGGCTCCCGCTTCAGGCAAACCAAGCCATCCATGGAGCTGAATATACAGGCTGTTGATCTGCGCCGCCGTCGCCTCCCCCAGGGCCTGATACCCATTGACCAGAAGGGACTCCTTCAGATACAGCACCACCGCCATCGGCAAAAACAGTAGCAGGCAGATCATATTCAGGCGCAGCATACAGCCAAAATGATCTCGGTAGCAGCCCCAAAGCGCGGCTCTGCGGGTCTGGGGCAGATGCTCTCTCATAGCAATCACCTTTATTTCTTTCCTTTCCGCACCAGCAGGATCACCGGAAACGCCAGAAGGATCGCCGCCTGGGACACAGGCAGGGACATCCAGATTCCGTTCTCTCCCACAGCGGATGTAAGCAGCCAAAGGGTCAGCGGTGTGAAGATCAGCGGGTCCAGATATGTGAGCAGATTGGAAATCCAATGATCCTTCACGGAATAGTAATACGCGCAGACCAGCTTGACCAGCGCCTTCAGCGGATATGAAAATCCGTAAATCAGGAAGCCCCGTTGTAGAAAGCCCTCCGTCTTCCCGGAAACCAGGAAGATCCGGGGCATCAGACGCATCAGCGCCGGCGTCAGGGCAATGAACCCGCCCGCGGCAATCGCCAGGATGCAGACAGCGGTTTTCACCGCTCTCTTCTGTTGTGCCACATCTTTTGCTCCATGGCAATAGCTAATAATGGGCTGAATCCCATCGCAGACGCCCTGACACAGATAGTCATAGGTATATACCGCGTAGCTCATCACCGCATAAGCGCTGACCATCTCCGTGCCGCCCGCCTTCATGGCAAAAGCATTGGTAAAGAGCAGCACCGCCGAGGGTACAAAGTTCAGCCCAAAGGGCGCGGTGGACGCCTGGATAATTCCGCCGGCATAAGTGCGCAGGCCGGGCACATCCGGGCGCATCCGAAACGAGGCAAGGCACAGCACCGCTACAACCAACTGGGATACCACCGTCGAGAAGGCGACCCCATAGAGGGAATACCGCTTCACCAGCAGAAAATCCAAAACAATATGTACCACCAGTCCCGCAAGGGTATAGAGCATGGCGTGGACGGTTTTTCCCTCATTCCGCAGCAGCACCACCATGCCCGCTCCAAGCACCTGGAGCAGCGCGCCCAGAGACACCACCAGGGAGTAGTTCTCGGCGTACCGAAGCGCCTCCCCTTCCGCCCCCATCAGGATCAGCAAGGGGCGGCAGGCCGCGGCAGCCAATACTGTTACCGCGATCCCTGCCAGGGCCAGCAGCAGCACCCCGGCGGATTTTGCCGATTCCCCGGCAGCGGTGTTGTTTTGTCCCCGGAGATGGTTGACCATGACGGCGCCGCCCATACCGATGCCCGTTCCGACGGAGGTGATGAACGCCACAATCGGCCAGGCGAAATTGATGGCGGCAAGCCCGGCGTCGCCGGCGACAGCGCCAATAAACAGCCCGTCGATATTGGTGTATGTTCCCACCAGAATCATGGACACCACCGAGGGTAATATGTATTTCTTCAGATCAAATTTCATTTATTCAATCACCGTATCCAAATAGGATACATCCGGGATTCGGATAACATCCGAATTCTTCAGCGGCTCACCGCCCACGAGGATCCCCATGATGCCGCCGTTTTTCGCGAAAAGCATATCGGTTTCCGTATCGCCTACCATGCAGATGTCCTCCGGCTCCAGGCGGTATTTTTCACGAAGATAGTGAATGGCAGAGGGATCCGGCTTTGCCGGAAAGGCTACGTTATCCGTAATCACTTCCTGAAAGAAGGAAGTAATGCCCAGTCCGTCCAGGCATTGATATGTAATAGCGGGAATGTCCGTCGTAACCAGGAACAGCATGATGCCCCGATCCCGCAGTTTTTTCATCCGTTGGGGAAGTCCGTCACAGGCCGGGCAGATCTCGCCATGGTCAGTGGACTCCAGAAAAATTTTTTCAATTTCCTGCCCGGACACCCGGGCAGGAGATCCTGTTTCCTTCAGAACTGCGTTTATCGCGTCCGCAGCCTGTTTGTAGGTTCCTTTTTGAATGATGCTGTTTTTTTCGGTGGTCTTTCCACGCAATCCCACGGAACGCTTCAATTCCTCCAGGAACGGCCTGACCCCCAGACGGCAGGACAGATCGGTCAAAGCCGCCTCCGCCACCGCCGCCCAGAAGGGATCAAAGGCCATCAACGTTCCGTCTTTATCAAATATGATCGCCTTCATCGGATTTCGTCTCCCCTGCTTCTTCCTGCCATACTGCCGCCCGTTCACCGGTCTGCCGTGCTTTTTCCGCCGCAAAAGCCATCAGATGACTGTCGATGGAAACATCCAGTCCGGCGATCCCCTCGGCCTTTTCTCCGCAAAGCTCCTTGTAGATATTGCGCATCATGCAGTAATCGCCGCCGCAGTGTCCTCCCACGGTGCTGTTGGGCATTTTGGGACGGATCACCCGGGTTTCCTTTCCAAAGGGACGAATCTCAATCAGATTGTGTTCCATGTGGCCGTACAGCTCCGCTTTGGTGCCGTAGATTTTGATATCCCGGTAGATCTCCTGGGAAAACGCGGTCATGGTATGGCACGCGGTCTTTCCGTTCTCGAACTGCATGATCGTCACCTGATGATCCACCACGTTATTATCGCTGCGGAACACGCACCGGTCGTATTGGCTGTGGCGCAGATCCTCCAAAACATTTTCCTCGCTCCGCTCCCGGGCGCAGAAATATTTGTTAAACTGGGATACATTGGGATCGGGATCCGTGTACAGCTTCTGTGCCCGGAAGGGACAATCCTCCAGAGGGCAGTCGGAGCAATAGGCCGCGCTGTGTTCCGGCGCGTTTTCCTCCTTGAAATAGGACAGACCGCCGAAGGAATCCACCGCAACGCACTTTTCCCCTATCAGCCAGCGGAGAATATCCATATCGTGACAGCATTTTGACAGGATCATGGGACCGGATTGCTCCTTGTTTCGCCACGGGCCTCTGACAAAGGAATGTGCCTGGTGGAAATAGCCCACATTTTCACTTGCGTGAATGGTTATGATCTCGCCTAGGTCGCCGCTGTCCACAATCCGCTTCACCGCCGAATAGAAGGGCGAATACCGCAGAACATAGCACACGATCACCTTGCGGCGGTTTCGGACGCTGGCCTCGTAGATGGCCAGGCAGTCCTCCCGGTTCACGGAGATGGGCTTTTCCAGCAGCAGATGATACCCCGCGTCCAGCATCGCAACGGCATGTTCCCGGTGCTGCCTGTCCTGGGTCGCTACGGCTACCAGATCCGCTTCCACGGAATCCCCCAGGAACGCGTGATAATCCGAATAGACCGGCACGCCGGGGCAGTCCTGCCGCGCCTTCTCCATCCGCTTGGGGTCATTTTCAATAATCGCCTTCAGGCAGAACTGCTCCGGGAACTCCCGGGCGTAGGATGCATAGATGGACCCACGCTGCCCATACCCGAATACAACGATACCTTTTGTCATACGGTCTTCTCCTCTACCCGTTCAAAAACAGGGAGCTTGTCCAGCGGCGCGTCCACCGTGGCCTCCCCGCCGCAAAAGATCTTCCCATCGGAAATATCCCGCCACCGGCCGTTGGGGAAGCGCACCCTGCGGGCTGTCGCGCCCTTTTCCAGCACCGGCGCGACCATGTATTTGTCCCCCAGCATGAACTGGTCTTTGACATCGCCCAGATGTTCATTGGGATACTGGTACTCCAGATACCGGATCGCGGGGATTCCCGTGTGGGAGGCGTTTTCCAGCAGCTCCAGAATATACGGCACGAAGGCGCTCCGCAAATCCATCGCCTTTTTGCAGCACTCCGCGACCCGGTTTTCCTCCCGGTTCCAGACATCCAGTGAAAACTGGATCATGGGGAACAGCGCGGAAGCCTGGCACCAGCGAATAATCAGCTCATCGTCCAGATTGCTCTTGTCGATGAAGTCCGTGGAGATGCCGCCGCCCACCATGTCGGCGCAGCCGTAATAATATCCCGCCAGGCTTTGCGCCATCATCAGGGGAACCAGGCTGTCCAGGCCCATGCTCCCTCTTGACGCGCTCTTCCAAAGATGGGCTTTGTCGTTCAGGCGCTGAATGATCGGCTGGCCGCCCAGCTTGTAGCAGCTCCGGGCTTCCTTGAAGGCGTTGTCAATGCTGTTGATATACAGCATTGACTGCAGATTGCCGCCCACATAGTCCATTCCGTGGTAGATGGGGTCTCCGCCGTCCAGCTTGAATCCCGATACGCCATATTCCCTTTCCAGCCGTTTTGTCTGCTGGTTCAGCCACTGCACAGCGCTTTCCTTGGTGAAGTCCAACTGCGCGGAATACCCCTCCCACCAGGATACGATATGGGGTCGGTCACCGTCCTTCAGGACACGGTCCGCCTCCATGTGTTCGTAAATGCCCGGAGACAGGTAGGGCGCGTCCAGGGAAACATAGGGGCAAAGCCACATGGAGATCAGAAAGCCCATATCCCGCAGCTCCCGCATCATCCCTTCGGGGTCCGGGAAATTTCCCCGGTCGAACTCCCACACGCCGTAATTCTTCTGCCACGTATCGTCAATGATGAACAGACCCGGCTGAAAGCCCTTTTCAATGATCCCCCGGGCATACTTCAGCAAGCCCTCCTGATTCTGATTCCACAGCAGCACCACCCAAGAGCAATACTGCGGCCCCAGAAACGCCCGCTTATCCGGCATTGTGCCTGTGGGCGGATAATGTTTTCCTGTGGCTGCCAGCGACGCTTCCTTCAGGGTCGTCCCGGCTGTTTCCACCTGGACGGATTCCGCTTCCACCTCAATATTCCCGTCGCGGAATGTGATCTTGCCGGATTCCTCCATCCAGATATATCTGCCACGGTTGCTGAAAAATACCGGATTCAGTTGGTTGGAGGTGGGATTGACCCGCAGATCCTCTTCAAAGGTGCTGTCCTTTCCCAGAGGATACAGATCGCCGAACCCCACGGCGCCGCCGTACCACAATTCTCCTTCCAGAATCGGAATGACTTTTTTCATGCGGTTATGCTCTCCTTTACAACTGGGATCTCCAACCGGCAATCACCGTGGACATCGGCTCCGTTTCACTGTAGCACTTAAAGCCGTAGATCATCGCGTACCGCTCAAACTCGTCGATCATCCGGGCTTTTTCCACATCGGAATAATAGTTCAGATACAGCGAGCATTTGATATACCGGATAAACATTTCCTCGATCATGATCTTCCGGAACAGCACCTCATACCGGTCAGGATCCGACGTTTTCAGATAGTCGATGGCGTCATACGCCTGATCAAACAGCTTCTGATAGGATTCCATCGTGGCCAGGGGCCAGTTTGTGGTAGTGACACCGGCTTCGAATACCGACGAGCAATAGTCATATTCCGACCGCAGATACGCGATCCGGGATCGCAGCAGATCAAAGTATTCTCTCATGTAGGGCGCCGCGTCACCGTAGCAGTGGTCGATATAATCGTAGGCCAGCGCCATGGGATCCAGGGAGGAATCCCACATCAGCTTGGAAGCCACGTAGATCTTCAGCGGCGTGAAACCGCTGGACTCGGTGTTGAAGTTGCCCTGCATATAGTAGGAGCTGAATCCAAGCTCATTGGCAAAGCGGATATTATCCGCAAACACATGCAGGCCGTCATAGGGCAGGCAGACATGGGTATAGTGGGCGGGATACTCATAGATCTGCAAATTGTTGGAGCAAGCCGACCACAGCTTGATCTTTTCACATTCGGAAGGATTATCCCGGAAGGCCAGGTTCCGGTCCGTATAGATCGACGCGTACTGTACGATCACATTGTCCGGCAGCACCATTTCCGGCGCATTGGGCACATAACGGCCGTTCTCGTCCTTGTGGGACGGCGGGATCTCCGTTTGGTGATAGGCCAGGATCATATAGCTCATGTTTCTGCCGGGATACTCCGCTGCCAGCCATTCGTCCACGGCCTTCACGACCTTATTGATGAACAGCGTCTGAGTCACTGCACCCATATTCGTATTGCCGTTTCCGTATTTTTGCATGGCCTCGGTGCAGGACGGGCAGTGGCACCAGATATTGATGTCCGCCTGTCCCAGGGAAATGGCATCGGTGTCGGGCTTTTCGGTGAGGATCTTTTTCACATTCTCAATGAACTGGGCAGTCATTTCCTCATTGGTATAGCAAAGCTGCCGCAGCATTGTCGCGCCAAAGGCGGCTTCCTCATCGGAATACCAGTCGGGATGGGCGGCGTAATACTCCGACATGGGAAGAATCACTTCCGCCGCGTGACCGTCCAGCGCATAGCCCTGACCGTACACCTTGTACCGCAGCCGGAAGGCATGTTGAACCGTTCCACCCACGGCATCATATTGCAGGCAGTCGCCGTACATGCGGTAGTCAATATCCGGAATGTCGTGGAGGTCCATCTTCGGAAGGCCGACCTTCTCCTTATGGGTCAACGTGTAGGCGTCCACATCGTAGAACTCATAGTCGAAAAGGATCTTCAGGAAATCATAAACCGCGTACAGCGCGCCTTCATCGGTGGCGCCCGTCAGGAACACACAGTTTCCCTTGGTAATCAGCCGCGCGCCGGATTCCTTGAATATGGCGTAGTCGCAGGATACGCCCCCGCTCTGCTGCAGCAGATTGCTGCCCACGGAAATGTACTTACTCTGTTCGCTGTACTGAACATTCTCATCCCGGATCACCGGCAGCTCCGCACCGGTAGCCTCCCGGAAAAGCGTCTGCAATTCAGAAGCGGCAAACTGAACGTATTCACTCGGCTCCTGAGCAATGACAATAGTATAATCGCTTTTTCCGTTTTCCGCAAGTACCGTGGATGAATATTCCACCGCCTGGGAAGAATCAAAGGCAAACCCGTTCTCAGCGCCCAAGGGCTTCTGCGTGGATTCATCATTCCGGCAGCCCGCAAGGGTACCCAAAGCGATCATGACAGCGAGTAAAATCGCAATCCCTTTTTTCATTTTCATGGGCTTCCTCCCTATTTACCGCCGTCTGCGCTCACGCAGACATTCAGATCCGTCATGGTGCTGTTACCGCTGGCGTCCGTGGCCACAATGCGGAAGCAGTAAGTACCAAGCTCCATCACCTGGAAGGTCTGCTGGGCGATAGACTCTCCTCTTTGCAGCATCCGCATCTGTCCGCTGGGATAGATGACGAACAGCTCAATAGTCACGGACTCGTTATCCGTGGCAGAGGCCGCGGGAAGCGTCAATTCGTCATTGGGCTTCGCGGTCTCGGTCAGGTCCTTCTCCACCTGAATCTGGGGTTTTGCCTGATCGTACACGCATAGCTGTCGCATGGATGTAGCCGTATTCCCGGAGCTGTCCGTTGACTGGAAGCGAATGGTGTAATAGCCCGGGGCGGTCGGCGTATAGCGGAAAACACCGTTTTCAAAAGTGCCTTCCACCGGCGTCAGGTTCTGACCGACGCCGGCAAACAGGGAAACCTTGATTTCCGCGTTGGGGTCCACCATATCCACCCCGTGGATGCCCGTAACAACGATCTCATCCCCAAGCTGATACAAGCCCGTGAAGCTGTTGTAATACAGAGCGGGCGCCAGCAGGTCCCGCGTGTTGGCGTTGAGGGTCTGGGCGCCGATCTTTTCGATGCGCAGATCGCACAGACCGTACACATTCTCTACACGCCAGCTCACCACCACGAGTCCGCCGGGGAAGCCGTTGAACGCATGGCCGCTGCTGTCACGCTCCGGGGCGAACAGCAGGTTGCCTTCGGCATCCAAAAACTGCTTGGATACGGCGCTGTACCGGACATACAGGGCATTTCCCGCGGAATATGTATAGTTTTTCTCCTCCGTGCCGTTGAGGATGATCTTCCCTTCCCCGCTGCTGCCGCGGCCTTTTTCAAAGCCGATCGTAACGGATACGGCAGGGTCATGATAGGCGGTCATGGTAAATACGATCCGCTCGGCTTGATCGTCGTTGCCGAAGCTGAAGCGATATTCCGTGGAATTGGCGATCATCGGATTTAGAAGGGTCGCCGTGGCGTCCCCGGTGGTCAGAAGATGGACGCCGTCATCCAGCGCTTTCTTTTCATTCCAGCCGCTGCCCACGAACAGCTCCGCGAATCGAATGTCGTTGCCGGAGCCAATGGCGATCACCGGCACCTTCCGTTCCAGCACAGCCTCGCCGCTATCGCCGGCCTTCCAGGTGATTGTAACGGTATCTCCGGCATGGTTTTGCCCGATCCGCAGGCCGGAAGCATCCATGGGAACGGTTTCACCGCCGCATACGGCATAAACCGTTACCGCGGCAGCTTTCTGATTCCCATAATCATAGGCTTCAACAGCCGGCAAGGGATAGGTCTTTCCCTCCACAAAGGCAGCCGGAAGAACCGGGTCGTCCAGGAACACAGGGCTGTCCTTTACCGTTACCTCCAGATTGTAAGAGAAGCGATACTTCATCCCCTCCAGCGCGTAGGTATACACGCACTGGTAGATACCGGCCTGAAGCGGGCGGAAGGTTCCATGCTCCGTTTCGATTGGTTCATCTTCAAACACAACATAGGAACGAAAATCCGTCGCGTTTTCCTCCGAGGGCGTAATCATCGCCACCGTGACCTTTTCACCCACAAAGGATGATTTCTGAATATACGCGGGAATGTCGAAATACTCCCGGTTATCCGGCCCGGAATAATAATCGGAAAGATCGCCCTCGTTGGGGTGTTCCTGTCCCTGGGAGTCCGTCGGCTGGAGTGTACTGTCCCCGCCATCCTTTGCGCAGGCTGCGCAGGAAAGCAGGATCACCAGCAGCAGGATCCCCGCAGCCGCTTTACGAAGGGCAGGAATGAACGATTTTTTCTTGCGCATCATCCCTTGATTCCTCCTACCGTAAGATTCCCCATCAGCTTGTTTCGGAAAGCGGTAAACAAAATCAGAATGGGAATTAAGAGTAAAATACTGCCCGCAATCTGAATGGGAATGGCCCGGAACTGGGACTCCGCGGCGATTCTGAAGAACTGCAGACCGATTGCGGCAGTAGGTCTGCTCTGCATGAACAGCAGCGGCGTCTGATAGTCGTTCCAATAGCTGATAAACTGAAGCAGGAACACCGCGAAAAAGGTATTTTTCACCAGCGGGAACATGATCCGGGTCATAACCGTAAAGTGGCCCGCCCCGTCCACCGAAGCCGCGTCCGCGTAATCCTTGCTCAAGCCCTTAAAGGTTGCGTGGAATATCAGATAATAGGTTCCCAGGAATGTAAAGCTCATGAAATACATACCCGGCATACTGTCGTAAAAACCCAGAGCCTTTGCCATTTCCACCTGAGAAGGCAGGTTGCCCACGATCGGCGTAATCATGGCGAAAATGACCATTCCGTAAATCACGGAATTGAATTTGAACTTGTACCTGGCCGTGGCATAGGCCATCAGGCAGGGCGCCAGCGTGGAAAAGAAGGCGCAGCCCACCGCGTACAGCAGGGAGTTAAAGAACATCTCGGGCAGATAGACATAGTATTCCGTTCCGCCGATCCACGCCCGGATCCGGATTGCCTGAAATGCGTCCAGGAAATTCCGAAACTGGAAATCCGTTGGAATTCCCACAGGATCAATGTAAAACCCGGCGGCTGTTTTCACCGCGTTCACCAGAGCCCAAAGGAACATAAAGAAGAGCGCCAGGGTGTACAGAACCAGGACGATTCCCAGCACAGCCGAGAAGGGCGTCATCTTCCCCTTGCGTAATCCGCCTCTCATCAGAACTCCACCTCCTTGTCCAGCTTATCCAGGAATTTCCGCGCGATCATGACTACGGGGATGGTAATTGCCGACAGCACCAGGCCGGCTGCAGAAATATACGGATACGAGGACATTGTCGCTCTGCCGTCCAGGACCTGCGTATACAGCCAATAGCCGATGGTTTGAATGGAAAAATGCGTTGAGCCGCCGAAGAATGTATAAAGATTTGCCTGGTCAATGAAAATCTGCGAAACGCCGATAATCAGGAACGTCTCCAATGTGGGGTAAATACAGGGCAAAACCACCGTGAAGAATTCCCGGATGGGAGAGATTCCCTCCAGCTTTCCGTACTCCGTCAGGCTGACCGGAATCCGGGCCATGGCGTTGGAATACATCAGCACGCCGGACCCGAAGCCCACCAGGGTGTTGTACAGGATCACCACAAACAACTGCTGGATGGGCGGCCCGTCAAACAGGGAGCGAACACTGAAGATCGCCGGAATCGCGTATTCCACCACATAGGTGAAAATCATAACCAATACAACAGGAGAAATGAAGGAGGGCAGCATCAGCATATAGCGGAAAAACTGCGAGCCTTTGAAGGACCGGAAGATGTAATAGGCAAACAGCAGCGCCAAAAAGGTTCCGACCCCCAGCCTGCATCCGTATACAATCAGGGAATTTTTCAGGCGCTGCAGCATTTCGGCCTGAAAGAACTCCTGCACGAACGCCTTGAAATTGACAAGTCCCACCCACTGCACGGTGGCGGTGCCGTCCTGATTCACTCCGTAGGACTTAAAGGCCAGAACGATGGAGTTCAGATTGACCGCCACATACATAATGGCATATTGCAGAAGCGGAATCGCTATCAGACAACAGTAAAAAATCAGTTCGCCTGTTCGTTTCTTTCGAATTGCCTCACCTTTTTTCGAAACAGACATACACGAATCTCCTCTCTGTCAGCCCTTCAGCCTATCCCACCATGCCTGGTCCCGCTCTTTCATGATAAATGCGTAGTATCCTTCAACAGTGGACAACTCCGTACCGCCAATCTTAAAATCGGAGAAGGGATTATGATTCGCCCAGGCGTAGTCCGGGTAGAACGCTGAGAAGTTGTTCAGGAACTTCGAGTTGCTTGAGAAGGTGTAAACCGTATCCACATTGGGATTATCCCGGGTCTCCACAACATTGCGGCCGAAGTAGGACATCTGCGCCTTCTTCTCTTCGGGAATCGTATACTTGAAGGGCTTCAGGGTGCCGGTTGCCACGGAGAAATTCTGCATTTCCTCATCGGTGTGCAAAAAACGCAGGAATTCCTTGGCAAGATCGGCCTTCTCCGGGTCATTTGCCAGCTTGGAGTTAATAAACGCCAGGGACAGATTGCAGTTGGTCGCGATTGTTCTGGGCTGCCCGACCTGGGCCTCGGACGCCTTGGGGAACGGAAGCATGGCAAACTTGCCGGTCTCCCGGGTGGGCGCGCCGTAAGCCTCCCAGGTAGCGAAGATATTGTTCTCCTCCGCCTCGTTCTCCCACCACACGCCGTCAACCAGGAACGCCACCTGATTGTCCTGCGTGGCGCGGCCGTTCTTCAGATAGGTATGCTTCGCAGTAAGATGATCCTCGGAATTCAGGAAGGAGCCGCTGGTACACCAGGTGGAGGCATGATCCACGATCTTCTTGGCAAATTCCAGAGCGGCATACATACCCGCCTGCTTCTTCAGAAGATAACCGTTGGTGGAATTGATGGTCGTGGCAGGCAGCATGTCATTAAAGGTGCCGTTCTGATTCAAGCCGCCGCCAACGGAATTCACCAGGTCTGTCGCCACGCCGTCGAAGGTGTAATTGAGCATGAAGTTCTCTCTGCCCTCGTAGTCGGCGTAGAGCTGAAACATCATCAGCGTTTCGCAGGCAACGATTTTACCGGGAAGCACAAAGGGTGTAACGCCCACCGTCGTCATATAGTCGCAAAGGGCGTAAAATTCATCGTAAGTCGCGGGAAGTCCGTCGTCGGAGGTGTTGGGCTGACCGTCGGGGCCGTTGGCCTTAGTCCCCTCTCCGGGTCGGATATAGGTACCGTTGGTGCTGATCCAGAGGCCCTTCTGGTCGAACAGCTCCACATTGTAGACAATTCCATAGTAGGTTTCATAATGGGGAAGGCCGTAATACTTGCCGTCGGAGGTCTTGAAGAAATCCACAAGGGCTTCGTCCATCTTGTTTTCAATAGATTGGCTCTCCCCGTACATGGTCAGAGGCTCCGTGACAATGTCGGTAATATCCAGCGCATAGCCCCCGGCAACCACATCATAGTAGAAGGAGTCCTCCGAGAAGAAAATGTCGTTGGTATTGGTACCAAGTCCCTGGACGAAGTTGCTGCCCGCCGTTCCGTTGATGCTGGAGGTCAGCTTGATCTCCACGCCGACTTTTCCGTTGGAGAACGTATCGTTCTTGTGCAGCTCCTCAAATCTGTCGGCAGCCTCTTCCAGCCATGCCTTGCCAAAACCGCCTTCGTAGTTGGACACATATAGCTGCATCTTGGAATTGCTGCCTTCATCAACCGGATTCACCGCTTCCCGGGTGCAGCCGGCAAAGGCCGTCACACAGAGCGCGGCGGTACAAAAAGCAGCGATCAATCTTTTCACTTTCATTGTCTTTCACTCCTTAGAATTGTTGATGGCGTTTACATCCATCCTCCGGGAAAACCTTTTACGCGGCGTCCCACCTTTTGATATTCCCCTGCGGGCATACCGCAGGGGAATATCCGGTTCTCATACTTCCTTATTCAACCGCCAGGATCTGCTTGATTTGCAGCGTTGTGTTCTCGTTTACCAGCATCGAAACCTCATTCAGTGTGGTAAACGCCGTGTTGAAGGTAAAGGTATACACATCGCCTTCATGGGTGACGCCGCTGGCGTAGAACCCACCCGCGTCCGTGTACAGATAGACGGAACCGGCCGTCAGGACGGCTTCGGTTTTCAATTCGATCTGAATGGCCTGCATCTGCTTTCCGTTGCTGTAATTCAGGTTCTTCAGATAGAGCCAGTCCGGGGCGCCGCAGGATATCGTCAGCCAGTTTGCCCCGTCGAGCTGCTGAACGGTCAGGGTTCCGGTGGCGATCACAACATTTGTCAGACTGCCGTCCGCAAAATCCTTAATCAGATTGGGATTCTGTTCCTCCTGTGGGGTATCGGTATGGGCTTTGATCTGCCGGATCTGTACGGTGGTATTCGCGGGAACCAGCATGCTGAATCTGTTTATGGTAGTAAACTCCACGGCAAAAGTAAAGTGGTAAATATTGCCTTCATTGGTCACGCCGCTGGCATAGAAATCACCCGCGTCCGTGTAGAGATATACCCAATTACTCGTGATGTCCGCTTCACAGCGCACCACAACATCGATGGCTGTCAACGGGGTATCGCTTGTGTAGTCCAGGTTGTTCAGGTAGATCCAGTCTCCGGCTGTGGAGTAGGCGCTGAGCCACTTTTCGCCGTCCAGTTCGATAATCTCGTAGCTGGTAAATTCGGAGCTTTGCACATTGCTCAGATCTCCGTCCTCAAAATCAACAATCAGCTCCGGGTCCTCCTGGGGACAGATCATCAGATCGTCCACATACACCAAGCCCATGGCGTTGCTGATCTCAATGGCGAAAGTCTTGATTACGGAGAAGGACGTGTCAAAGGTCAGGGTGTAGACGTTTCCGTCCACCGTCAGCTCCACGGGGTACAGGCTTCCGGCGTCGGTGTCAAACCAGAAGGCGCCTGCCGCCATGGTGACGGGATTCTCGCCGTTCTGAATGAATGTAAGCCGAATCTGATTGACACTCTTGCCCAGGTCGTAGTTGGCATTGGAGATGCCGTGCCAAGCGGTGCCGTCGGCGCTGTACTGTCCGGCAAGAACATGATTGCCGTTCTCCAGTTCTTCGATCCGGGGGAAGGTATTGGGAGCATAGAAGTCGGCGCCGCTGGGCAGACCGTTTTCAAAGTCCTCAATGACCCCCTCCGGCTTCACCGGATCAACGGGAGGATCCACTGGGTCAACGGGAGGATCCACTGGGTCAACGGGAGGATCCACCGGGTCAACAGGGGGATCTACCGGGTCAACAGGGGGATCTACCGGGT
>JAQXIT010000017.1 GCA_029007925.1 Bacillota bacterium
ATGAGAAAACCAAAGGAGGCTTGACCCATGGAAAACAAGGACGCGGAGATGAAAAAGCAGGAGCGGGAGCAGGTGGTGGAGCTGGGCTCCGACATCACCAAAAGCAAACGGGGGAGCATCTACACCCTGACCATCATCGGGCAGGTGGAGGGACACCAGATCCTGCCGGAAAACTGTAAAACCACCAAGTATGAGCACGTTCTGCCCTTGCTGGCGGGGCTGGAGGAAAGCGACGATATCGACGGATTGCTGCTGCTGCTAAATACCGTCGGCGGCGACATTGAGGCGGGGCTTGCCATTGCGGAAATGATCGCCGGTATGAAAAAGCCGACGGTATCCCTGGTTCTGGGCGGCGGCCACTCCATCGGCATTCCGCTGGCGGTGTGTACCAAAAAATCCTTCATTACCCCCACGGCCAGCATGACGGTTCATCCGGTGCGGATGACCGGCTTGGTGGTGGGCGCGCCCCAGACCTTCCGGTATTTTCAGCGGATCCAGGAGCAGATCGCGGATTTTGTCACGGCAAATTCCAAAATTTCCCGGGAATCCTTTGAGCGTTATATGATGGCCACCGGAGAAATCGCCACCGATGTGGGCACCATTCTCTACGGTAAGGAGGCGGTTGCTTCTGGGCTCATCGACAAGCTGGGCGGCCTGAATGACGCTCTCATGGCGCTGCATCGGATGATCGATAAGAACGGAAGAGGGCAGGGAAGCGGGAAAAGCTGATTTTTTCCAATTCGGGGTGGAAATTTGGTAAGGGATGTGCTATTATAAAAAGAGATGCTATGAAAGGGAGGGAAGTGTATGCAGCCGAACTGGCTGGAAAGCCTGATTTACGGCCTGATTTCCGGCCTCTCTGAATTCCTTCCCGTCTCTTCCGAAGCACACCGCGCTCTGTTTCTGCGGCTCACCGGAACCGTAGACGAGGCGGGGCTGCGCCTGGCGGTTCATATCGGTGCCTTTCTTGCGCTGCTGATTTTCTGCACGCCCATATTGTCCCGCTTAAGGCGGGAGCGGAAGATTGCCGCCGTTCCCAAAAAGCACCGCCGGCGGCAGCCGGACATCCGCAGTCTCTTGGATATCCGGGTACTCCGAACCGCCGGAATCGCGCTTCTGCTGGCCTTTCTTGCCTATCCCATCGTCGGACGCCTGTATGAGCGGCTCTGGGTGCTGGCGATTTTCCTGGCCATCAACGGGATGCTGTTGTATGTTCCCCAGTTTCTGCCCGGCGCAAACAAGGATTCTCAGTCCCTTTCGTCGCTGGATGCCGTCCTGATAGGCCTGGCAGGCGGAGCGGGCGTGATCCCGGGCATCTCCCGGGTGGGCGCTTCCGTTTCCGTAGGGCTGACCCGGGGCGCGGATCGGCGTTACGCCCTGGATACGGGCTTGCTGCTGAGCATCCCGGCGCTGATCGTTCTGGCGCTGATCGACTGCGGCGGACTGTTTTCGGGTGCCGGCGGCATCACTGCCTTCTCCGCGGCGCGGTATTTCACCGCCGCCGTCGGATCCTTTGCCGGTTCCTACTGCGCCGTGTCCATCCTGCGTTTTCTGGCGGTTCGGGCAGGTTTTTCCGGTTTCGCTTACTATTGCTGGGGCGCGGCCCTGTTTTCCTTTGTCCTATATCTGACAATCTGAAGGGTGATATTCTATGGCTGAAGAGAAAAAGAAAACCCAGGCGCAGAAAGCGGTGACCAACAAGCAGACCGGCCACTCCGCCGCCTCCAAATCCACCGCCGGGAAAAAGAACGGCACATCCGATAAGAACAAGGAACCGGAATCCCTGGAGGGGATCCCGGTGCGGGTTCTGACCTCCGCTCTCTGCCTGATTCTGTTTGTCATTTTTCTTGTGATGTTCCTGAACCCCGAGGGCGTCGTCGTCGTATTTCTGATGAACATTCTTCAGGGACTCATCGGCAAGGTGAGCTTTTACATATCCATTCCTGCGCTGCTGTACCTGTTCGTGATTCAGGCCTTCAGCGGAAAGCGCCCCGCGCTGCAGCGAAGCATCTGCATGATCGTATTCGTGCTGCTGTGCGGCTGTGTTTCCCAGCTTTTCCTGGATACCCAGGGGCTGCCCACCGGTTTTTCCGTTCTGGCGGCACTGTTTCAGGGCGGAAGCACCGGCACCACCGCGGGCTTGCTCTGCGGCGGCCTGGCGCTGCTGCTGCGGGCGCTGTGCGGCACCGTGATCTCCCGGATAGCGTTAATCATCGCCTCCGCGCTGACCCTGCTAGCGGCTTTCCAGATCACCATTCCCAGCATCATCCGGGCTGTCCAGAACCGCCCCAGAGCGGACTGGGAGGACGAGGAGCCGGAGGAAAAGCAGGAGCCTGCCGCTATTGTTGTGAATCACATTGCCAACAAGCGGATCGAATATGTGGAGCAGAAGCGGCAGCGTAAGGCGGAACAGGCTCAGATCGACATCGATCTGGAAGCTCCCGTGGTGCCGGATTCCCAGCCCAAGCGGAAACTGAGTCCCAAAGCCAGCGAACTGATGCGCCAGATCGACACCGACGTGGATGCTCCTGTGGCTGCCGCCGAAAAAGCAGTCACTGACAATGCGGAAGTGGACATTATCCTGTCCCCGGAATCGGAGAAGCCGGTTCCGCCGGAAAACGTTCGCGTAGTGGAGCCGCCGGTCCCCCAGGAAATGCCGCCGCTGGAGCGGAGCGAACCGCTGCCGGACGCACCGGTTCTGGAGGAGAAGAAGCCGGAACCCCCGGCGCCGACTGCCAGGATCGAGAAGGTCACCGCCAAGGATGCCTCGGATTCCGCCGCGGAAGTGGCTGCCGAGATTGCTCAGGCGGAGACTGTGGTGCGTCCCGAATACTGTTTCCCACCCATTGACCTGCTGACCAAACCCAGCAGGGGAATGCAGGACGGCACCATGGAAATGCGGGAAAACACCCGCCGGCTGAACGAAACGCTGGCCAGCTTCAAAATTGAAGCCCACATCATCAATGTGACCCGGGGCCCCAGCGTCACCCGCTACGAGGTGGAACTGGACAAGGGCGTTCGCCTGAACAAGCTGACCACCTGCGCCGACGATATCGCCCTGAGCCTTGGCGCGTCCGGCGTCCGCATCGCCGCGGTGCCGGGGAAGATTTCCGTGGTGGGTATCGAAGTGCCGAACAAGGCCGTCACCACGGTTTCCCTCCGGGAAGTCATCGATTCCAACGAGTTTGCCAGAGCCAAGTCCAAGTCCTCTTTTGCCGTTGGCAAGGACATCGGCGGCAACTGCATCGTGGGCAACATCGCCAAGCTGCCCCATATGCTTATCGCCGGTACCACCGGTTCCGGTAAATCCGTCTGCATGAATTCCATCATCATCTCCCTTCTGTACAAAGCCGGGCCTGATGATGTGAAGCTCATTATGGTGGATCCCAAAATGGTGGAGCTGGGCATTTACAACGGAATTCCCCATCTGCTGATCCCCGTGGTCACGGATCCCAAGAAGGCTGCCGGCTCCCTGCAGTGGGCGGTCACAGAGATGATGCGCCGCTACAAGGCCATGTCCGACGCCGGTGTCCGGGATCTGGAATCCTACAACAGCATCATCGAGGGACAGGAGATCGAAGGCGCCAAGCTGCCGCAGGTGGTGGTTATCATCGACGAGCTGGCCGATCTGATGCTGGTGGCTGCCAAGGAGGTTGAGGAATCCATCTGCCGGATTGCCCAGATGGGCCGTGCCGCCGGTATCCATCTGATTATCGCCACCCAGCGGCCTTCCGCTGACGTGATTACCGGCCTGATGAAGGCCAATATTCCCTCCCGAATTGCCTTTGCGGTGGCATCCGCCATGGAATCCCGCATCATTCTGGACACGCAGGGCGCCGAAAAGCTGGTGGGCAAGGGCGATATGCTCTATGCGCCCATTGGCGCCGGAAAGCCCCTCCGGGTGCAGGGTTGCTTTGTCAGCGATGCCGAGGTGGAAGCGGTGGCGTCCTACGTCAAGGAGCATTATATTACCGATTACGACCAGACCGTCATGGAGGAGATCGAGCGGAAAGCGGTGCAGACCGGCAGCGGCAAGGCGACCGTCTCCGACCCGGAACCCGCTCCCGGCGAGCTGGACGGCGACGAGATGCTCCCTGCCGCCGTGGATGTGATTCTGGAGACCGGGCAGGCTTCCGTATCCATGCTCCAGCGCCGGCTGAAACTGGGCTATGCCCGGGCAGCACGGATTGTGGACGAGATGGAGGAAAAGGGCATTGTGGGCCCCTTCCAGGGCAGCAAGCCCCGCTCCATTCTGGTCACCAAGGAGCAGTGGGAAGCCATGAAATCCGGACAGAGCGTACAGATGGGCTTCGAGGATCTGGAGGATGGGGACACGGGCGTCCCCGATGAGTTACTGTGATCGAAAGCAGGCAACCCTGCCGTAGATAAATATTTTGCATCGCATCCGGAGTGCCGGAGCGACAGCAAGGAGGAAGTTTCATGAAAAACGAAAAAATCAAACGGATGGTGGGCATCGCGCTGATGATGGCCATGGTTGTAGTGCTGCAGTTTGTCAGCGCGCTGATCCCACCGGTGGGCGGATTTTCCCTGTCCCTGGTGCTGATTCCCATCGTACTGGGCGCGGCAGCCTTTAGCCCCGGAGCCGGCGCACTGCTGGGCGGTACCTTCGGCGTTGTTGTCTTTATCAACTGCGTCAACGGTTCCGATGTCGGCGGCGCCATGGTGTTTCACGCCAACCCGGTGCTGTGCTTCCTGGTGGTCATGGGCAAGGGCATTCTGGCGGGTCTGGCCTCCGGCACCGTTTACAAGGTGCTGAAGGGCAAAAATGCGTATCTCGCCATGCTCTGCGCCGCGATTGTGTGCCCCGTGGTGAACACCGGCACGTTCGTCCTCTGCATGCTGCTGTTCTTCCTGGACGTTCTGCAGGCATGGGCGAACGGCGCGCAGCTGGCCGGTTACATCATGACCGGACTGGTTATAGCGAATTTCCTGCCGGAGCTGGCCATCAATGTGGCATTCAGCCCCGCGGGACAGCGGATTTTGCACTCCGTTCAGAAGTAATACAGAAGACCGGCTTCCCTGGGAAGCCGGTCGTTTTTTCGACATTCGCATATACTGGAATGTCGGAGGTGATACCATGAATCCGTGTGAGCTGACGGTATCCGTTACGGCGATGGCCAATGCGCTGTCTTTGCGAGGCCTCCGAATAGAGGAATCCGGCTGCTTCGGACGATACTGGAGCTGCTCGGAATTTTTGTTACAAAGTATTGTCAGTTCATGAAAAGACATAATATAATGTTAATAATGACTTATATAGGACAAAATATATGGAGTCTACTGAATAATCGTGCGTCTTTCACGGAAAGACTTTGGAATGGGGTCTCAACCGATCACGTGGATGCCGGATCAGTTCCGACACCAAGCAATCTTGTTCATTCAATTCGTTCAAAATCCTCATACACAACAAATCGTTCAGTAAATTACAATATTGTAATAGGATATGTTGAGAATGGAGTTTTTTTCGAGAGTCTGTTGATCG
>JAQXIT010000018.1 GCA_029007925.1 Bacillota bacterium
TTGAGCACCACCCAGGACAAGAACAATCGCCCCGTGGCTGAAGTTGTTAAGTCCGAAGACCTGAAAACTGTCACTCTGACGGAAGCCGTTCAGGTGATTACTCTGGAGAAGGATAGCGAAACCGGTCTGTTCGCGTTCAAGGTTGGCGAAGATCAGTACCTGTACGCCGCCTCCTCCAGCAGCAACTGGCTGAGAACCGCTTCCAAGGAAGATGCCGGCGCCAACGGCACATGGAGCATTTCTATCCGCGCCGACGGTGTCGCCACCATCAAGGCCCAGGGCGAGAATACCCGCAACTGGATGCGCCACAACGGCAATATTATTGCATGCTACGCCGCCGGCCAGAAGGATGTCGCCATTTATAAGGTCGGCTACGCCGGCGATCTGCCCGCCGAGGTGAAGGGCACTCCCGCTACTGTCGCGGAAGCCAAGGCCGCTGCCAATGATGCGTATCTGGAAGTCAAGGGCGTTGTGACCAATGTGTACTACAACTCCATCTACATTCAGGATTCCACCGGTGCCATCAAGGTCACTCTGAGTGCGAACGCTTCCTGCGAGATGGGTGATACCGTTATTGTCACCGCCACCAAGAGCGGTGAGATCCTCGACGGCGGCAAATATGTTCTGTCCGAAGGCATGACCCTGACCGCTACCGAAACCACTCTGGACAAGCTTTCCACTCTGGACATCGGCCTCTACGTAGAACTCAAGGATGTTACCGTTTCCGAGGTTGTTTTCGACGATGACAGCAATGTGATCGGCTTTACTCTCTCCGACGGCACCAATTCCATCTCCGCCAGCAAGTCCGGCATTACCGACATCACCGGCACCCTGGCTAAGGACTGCAAGCTGTCCTCCATCAAGTTCACCCTCGGCATCAGCAAGGATGATCTTGTGATCTGGAATGCCACTGCGACCGTTGCCGCTTCCAATCCCGGCGAGGGCGAAGAGAAGCCCGGTGAGGGCGAGGATAAGCCCGGTGAGGGCGAAGAGAAGCCCGGCGAGAGCGAAGAGAAGCCCGGCGACGAGACCACTGTCACTGTGACTGCCGGTACCAAGACCGACTCTCTGGTGAACGGCGACAAGATCGTCATCTACTATCCCGAGGGTGACACCGTCATCGGCGACACCGCCGACGGCAGCAAGCTGACCCCCGTGGCTGCCAAGTGGAGCGACAAGTATCTGCTGTACGCCAACGGCATGGCCGAGTTCACCGTTACCGTCGACAGCGACGGCTACTACACCTTTATCTGCAACGGCAAGTATCTGACCTCCGCCGAGACCGGCAACGGCCTGACTCTGGAGGACAACGCTTCCGACCTGAGCAAGTGGACTCTGGAAGCCACCGACGGCGGTTACTTCGTCAAGAACAAGGCTGCCGCCTATAACGACAATCCCCAGTACCTGGAGCACTACAATGGCTTCACCACCTACGGCAAGGGCGCAAACGCCAACCCCGCTTACTACACCTTCCAGTTCTACAAGCTGGGCGAGGTGGAGATCGTAGTTGATGCTCCCTCTCAGACCGGTGATGTGAATCTGTCCGTCGTGGTGGCTCTGATGGCCGTCTCCGCTCTGAGCGTGACTGCCCTGGTCGCCAAGAAGAAGGAATTCTGATTCTTAATCGCATAACCAAAACAACGGCAGGCGGATTTCCGCCTGCCGTTACTTTTGGGATTCCAATGTGAGCAGAAACCGCTTCCGCTCCACGCCGCCGGCGTAACCGGTCAGGCTGCCGTCGGCTCCCACCACTCTGTGGCAGGGAATGAATATCGAGATGGGGTTATGCCCCACGGCGCCGCCTGCGGCTTGTGCGGACATTCTTTCCTTCCCCTGCCGCCGGGCCAGCTCCGCGGCCAGTGCGCCATAGGTCACCGTTTCGCCGTAAGGGATTTCCAGCAGCAGCTCCCACGCCGCCAGCCGGAATGGGCTTCCGGCAGGTGCCAGCGGCGGCGGCTCCCCCGGCCGTTCCCCTGCAAAATACCGATTGAGCCATGCCTTTGCCTGACTGAACAGCGGAAGATCATCCTTTCTCTCCCTGGCTCTGCCGGCGTATCGCTGTCCGACAAACCATGCGCCCGTCAGCGTGCTCTCCGTTCCGTTCAAAAGCATCGTCCCAAGGGGCGAATCGAAATATGTACTGAACTCCATATCACACAACGGCGCCAATCTCCCGGAGCTTCTCCCGGATGGAGAGCAAATCCTCAAACGTCTCCGGCCGCTTGCTTACATCCCGCAGCAGCGCGGATGGGTGGTAGATTGCCGTCATCCAGATGCCGTTTTTCTCCACCCACTGGCCATGCTCCCGGGTGATGCGGTAATCCGGACGGATCAGCCGCATGGCGGCGATCCGTCCCAGGCACACAATCGCCTTTGGACGGATCAAAGCCACCTGATTGCGCAGGAAACCGATGCAGGCATCCTGCTCGGTCTCCATGGGATCCCGGTTCTGGGGTGGGCGGCACTTGACGATATTGGCAATATAGCAGTTGGAATTCCGATCCAGATCCATAATGCACAGCATTTCGTCCAGCAGCTTTCCCGCCGGGCCCACGAAAGGCTCCCCTTTCAGATCCTCCTGTTCTCCTGGGCCTTCCCCCACGAACAGAATATCCGCGTTCCGGTTGCCGATGCCGAATACCACATGATGCCGGGTCTCGCACAGGCCACAGCGTGTACAGTTGTCACAGGCGCTTTCCAGCGCTTCCCATTCCAGCATAATCACCGGCTCCTCTGACGATTCATTCTTCTGCGGCGGCGTCTTGCCCGGACAGACGCCTTGCGGACAGATCGGATCAGCAGCAGCACCAGGAAAAACAGTGCCGCGGCACCCAGCACGATGCCCACTGTGACACCGATCACCGTGGCGATCACGGCTCCGCCGCTGTCCTCATCCTTTCCGGCGGATCCCGTGGGCTCCGGCGGCGCCTGATAGACGCTCACGGCGTTCATCGACACCAGATCCGTCTGGGCGACACAGATCTCCCCGTACCAAACCTCAATGTGCCCCATATTCTGGCCCTTGCTCACCGGCGCGGTGAGGGAAGGCACATCGCTCTGCACCAGGCGGAGCTGCTCCCGGGTGGTGTCCTTTGGCAGCACTGTGGAAACCGCGCTGACCGGCGTGGTGACCGCGTCGTTGCTGCCGCCCGCCACCGGATACTGGGAAAAAGTTTGATTATCATAGAAAATCTGACGGTATTCGTATTTTTCCCCGACATGATCCAGCAGCACCTTCATTTCCTCGAAGCTGCCGAAGGTTTCCAGAATGTTGGGATTGTCGGCATTGTAGGTCGGCACGGCTCCGAACAGAATCGCCAGCATCTCCATGCCGTTTTCCTCCGCCGTAACGGCAAGGCATCTGCCGCCCTTTCCGTCGGTGCCGGTTTTGCCGCCGGTGACCCGGGCATCGAAGTATTTGGAGGTGTATTCCTTGCTCATCATATAGTTGGTGGTCAGGATGTTCCGCTCCTGCGTCTTGTTGGTGGCGGGAACCGTGTAAGTTTCAGCCTGAAAAATGGTACGGAACCGTTCGTTTTTCAAAGCCGCGTTGAGAATCCGGCAGATATCCCGGGCAGTGGTGCAGGCGTTTTCATCGAAAAGGCCGTGAGCGTTGGTAAAATTCGTATTCGCGCAGCCCAGCAGCTTGGCCCGCTGGTTCATCATATCCACAAACGCCTGCTGGCTGCCGGCAATATGCTCGGCGATGACCACGGCGGCATCGTTGTCGGAGGCGGCAACCATGCAGTACAGCAGGGATTCCAGCGTCAGCTTCTCCCCCGCCTGCAACCGGGGTTTGACGGTGACGACACCGATTCCCACATGGGACAGCGCTTCCCGGGTGACGGTGGCCACCGAGGACAGATCCCCCACCTCCACGGCGATCAGCGCGGTCATCAGCTTGGCCATACTGGAAGGATCCACCTTTTGGTCGGCGTTGTAGGCATAGATCAGCGTGTCGCTGCTGCGCTCATAGAGGATCACCGCCTGGGAGGTCTCCAGCAGCTTGTCGGTGCCATCCAGCGGCTTCGCGGCGTCGATGCTGCGGCAGCCGCCGGTAACGGAGGCATCCGTCTGGGCGTCGGCGGTGCCTCCCAGAAGGCAAAGCAGCAGAACCGCGCATATAAAAAGACAAAATGTCCTGGTTTTTTTCATATTTCTACCTCTAGATTCCGTCACCGGGCTTGTCCGCCGGAAAAAATTCGTGTATAATGATTATATCAGCTTTTCCCACCGTAGTCAATCCGGGAGGTTCCTTCCAATGAAAAATCAAGGTTTCCGAATCCTCCTGTTGGTGGAGATTCTGTTTCTGGGGCTGCTGATCGGCTTCTTTCTCGGCCGCAGCACCGCCTCCTCCCCCATTCAGGTTTCCAGGCTGCCGGAGCCCACTGCCGCGTCTCCAGGCGGTTCTGAGTCCGGCGAGACCGCCGAGACCATAGGGAAAATCAACATCAACACCGCCACGCTGGAGGAGCTGCAGCTCCTTCCGGGAATCGGCCCGGTGCTGGCACAGCGGATTCTGAACTACCGCAGCGAACACGGCTCCTTTGCCTCGCTGTCGGAGCTGACCAATGTGGAGGGAATCGGTCTGGATCGGCTGGAAAAACTTTGGGACTACGCTACCGTAGGAGGTTCACAATGAAAATACTGGTTGTTGACGACGAGGAGCTGCTCGTCAAAGGAATCCGCTTCAATCTGCGCAGCGAGGGCTACGAGGTCATATCCGGCACCAACGGTCTGGAGGCGGTACAGCTCACCCAGAGTCAGAATCCCGATCTGGTGGTTCTGGATGTGATGATGCCGGAAATGGACGGGCTTGCCGCCTGCAGCAAGATCCGGGAATTCTCCAACGTTCCCATCATCCTCCTGACGGCCAAAGCCGACGACATGGACAAGCTCATGGGCTTCGACAACGGCGCCGACGATTATCTGACCAAGCCCTTCAACATTCTGGAGCTGAAGGCACGGATCCGGGCCCTTCTGCGGCGCTCCGGCGCCGTCAGCGCCCCCAAGGCGAACGCCCTGACCATCGGCACCATCACGCTGGATCTGGACGCCCGGAACGCCTACCGCTCCGGCGTTCTGGCGGATCTCACCGCCAAGGAATTTGATGTCATCGAGTTCCTCATGCGCAATCCCAACCGGGTCTACTCCCGAGAGGCGCTTCTGGACACCATCTGGGCCTACGAATATCGCAGCGACATCCGGACGGTGGACGTTCACATCCGCCGGCTCCGGGAAAAGTTGGAAGAGAATCCGGCGGAGCCCAACTATATTATGACGAAGTGGGGCGTTGGCTATTATTTCCGAAAGTAACCGTCCGAATACGCAGCGCTACGGCAATTCCCATTTCCACTACGCGCTGACCTATGTGCTCGTCACATTGGTGGTTCTTCTCTTCCTGAATATCTACTCCTCCGGCACCAGCCAGAAGCTGTTTTATCAAAGCAAGGAAAGCTCCATGATCGAAAAGTGCCAGCTTGCCGCGGCGGAGATTGCCAATCTGGAGGTGCTGAATCCCTCCACCGCCGCTTCCGCCGTGAATCAGATGGGCAGCCTCCGGGTTACACGCCTGATTATCACCGATCAGGCCGGCATGGCCATGTATGATTCTCTGGAGGTATCCACCGTAGGCACTTATGTTCTGCTGCCGGAGGTGGTCAACGCCACGAAGGGCAACGACGTCTTTTCCTGGCAGTACCACGACGGCGCCATGGAGTCTCGGGCCGCCACGCCGGTGCTTTCCTACGGCACTCTGATCGGCTGCGTGTACATGATGGAGTACGATGTGGATCAGGGTATGCTGATCCGGTCGCTTCAGAATGACGTTTTTGCCGTCACCGTGGTTCTGGAGCTGGTGGTCATCATCTTTTCCATTGGCTTTTCCGTTGCCTTTTCCCGGCGGCTTCACCGGATTCTCACCTCCATGCGGATTATCCGGGAGGGCGACTACTCCCACAAGGTGGTCATGGGCGGTCAGGACGAGCTGACCTTCCTGGGTGACGAATTCAACGATCTGACGGAAAAACTCCAGACCTCGGAAAACAAACGCCGCCAGTTCGTCTCCGACGCGTCCCATGAGCTGAAGACCCCGCTGGCTTCCATCAAGCTGCTGTCCGACTCCATTCTCCAGAACGATATGGATATGGACACCGTCCGGGAATTTGTGGAGGACATCGGCAGCGAGGCGGAACGTCTGAACCGGATGTCCCAGAAGCTGCTGTC
This sequence comes from Bacillota bacterium, assembly GCA_029007925.1. Taxonomy (GTDB): domain Bacteria; phylum Bacillota; class Clostridia; order Oscillospirales; family Oscillospiraceae; genus Faecousia. The sequence goes on from JAQXIT010000018.1 coordinate 6,226, forward strand.
CCTGACCCGGATTGAAAGTCAGCAGGACGGCGACTGCGAAATCATGTATATGAAGCCCACCGTGGAGCGGGTGATGCGGATGCTGGAAATGCTGGCCGCCAAGAACGGCATCACCATGGAGCTGCACCCGGAGGGCGATAGCCCCATCCTGATTCTGGAGGATGACCTGTATCAGATCACCTTCAATCTGGTGGAAAACGGCATCAAATATAACGTCCCCGGCGGAAAACTCAGCATTTTCCTGCTGCGGGACGGAGATAACGCCATCATGCGCATCTCCGATACCGGCGTTGGCATTCCTCAGGAATCCATC
>JAQXIT010000019.1 GCA_029007925.1 Bacillota bacterium
CCGTACAGATCGCCGCAGCGCTGCTCAAGCTGCCAGAAGGGATCCTCCATGGCCTCCCCCGCGTTGGGGAAGGAGCCCCGGAGCCGTGCCTGCTTTAAGATCGCCCGGCCGGTGTCGTTGAAGCCCAGCACCCGGGTGTAGGGGGCGGGGGCGGACAGATCCTCCCGGCGCAGCCCCAGAAAAGCGCACATGACCATCCGGTTCAGCCGGGTGCGGGTGTAGCGCTTGGATTTGACGGCGGTGAGAATGTCCTCCAGAGTGGCTTCGCTGCGGCAGGCGTGCAGGAATTTCCGCCACAGACCCTCGGAACCATAGGGAAGCGCCTCAAATTCCGCCTCCGTCATGGTTCGCAGCCGCCCCAGCACCGCCCGTTCTCCGGCGGCAAGGGTGTGGACGGGCGCGCCGCAGAGAGCCCGAACCGCCTCCGGCACATAGGGGCGGATGTCCCGCCCCTCCGAAAGCAGCAGCCGCAGGGCAGTGGCGGAGGGATTTTCGGCGTCGGGAAGAATATCGTGATAGCCCCCGGGCCGTAGGATGGGCAGAGGCTCCATGGAGCTGCCCTGGGAAAGAATGGCCTTGCAGTATTCCACCGCCAGGATGTCGTTGGGACTGCGCAGAAGGGAGGCATCGCGGCCCATTGCCTCCAGCGCCGTCTGCCGGGCCGCGGGGAAGGAGCAACCGCTTTCCAGCGCGGCGCGCAGGGCGTCGGGAAAGGCGGGCGACAGCAGCGCTTCCGCCGTGGATGTCAGGGTTTCCCGGGTGCCGGTCTCGGTGCCGAAGCAGAGGGCATCGCAGAAGCCGGAGAGAATCCTCACACCCCCGACGGCGAAGCCCTCGGCGGAGGACAGGGCGGCATTGACCGGCAGTTCCAGCACCAGATCCGCGCCGCTTTCCAGCGCGGCCTTTGCCCGGAGGGATTTGTCGAATACCGCCGGTTCGCCCCGCTGGACGAAATGGCCGCTCATCAGGCACACAATGCCGCCCTTCCCGGCGGCGCGAAGAACGTCAAACTGCCGCTTGTGCCCGGCGTGAAAGGGGTTATACTCGCAGAGAATGCCGATGATTTTCAAAAAAATCCCTCCTTTTCAAAAAAAGTACGGTTCAGGGCTTGAGAAATTCCGGGGAATATTATAAAATAACCGTAGCTATGGCTATCATACCACAAAGACGGAAAAAAGAAAAACATTTTTTTAGGAGGCTATTCCCATGAATGTTCTGGTTATCAACGCCGGAAGCTCTTCCCTCAAGTATCAGCTGATGAACCCGGAGACCGGTGAGGTGTCCGCCAAGGGTCTGTGCGAGCGGATCTATATTGACGGCCGCCTGACCCACAAGGTCGGCGACAAGAAGGTGGTCAAGGACATCCCCATGCCCACCCACTCCGAAGCCATTCAGGCGGTGCTGGCCATTCTGCAGGATCCCGAGGAGGGCGTCATCCGGTCCGTGGACGAGATCGATGCCGTCGGCCACCGTGTCCTCCACGGCGGCATGAAGTTCAGCGATTCCTGCATCATCGACGATGCCTGCATCAAGGCCATCGAGGAGTGCATCCCCCTGGGCCCCCTGCACAATCCCGCCAACCTGATGGGCATCCGCGCCTGCCAGGCTGTCATGCCCGGCACTCCCCAGGTTGCCGTGTTCGACACCGCTTTCCACATGACCATGCCCCCCAAGGCCTACCGCTACGCCATCCCCACCGAGTACTATGAGAACGACGACATCCGCCGCTACGGCTTCCACGGCACTTCCCACAAGTATATCGCCCGCCGTGCCGCCGCGCTGATCGGCCGGAAGGACTTCAAGATGGTCAACTGCCATCTGGGCAACGGCTCCTCCCTGTCCGCCGTGAAGGACGGCAAGTGCGTGGACACCTCCATGGGTCTGTCTCCTCTGGCCGGCGTGCCCATGGGCACCCGCTCCGGCGATATCGACGCCTGTGTGGTGCAGTTCATCTGCAATAAGTACGGCATGAGTGTGGACGAGTGCCTGACCATGCTGAACAAGAAGTCCGGCGTGCTGGCCCTGTCCGGCGTGTCCTCCGACTTCCGGGATCTGGAGGCCGGCGCCGCCGAGGGCAATGAGAACTGCGTCCTGGCGCTGGAGAAGTTCTACTACGAGGTTGCCAAGTATGTGGGCGCCTACGCCGCGGCCCTCAACGGCATCGACGTGCTGACCTTCACCGCCGGTGTGGGTGAGAACGGCCCCTCCACCCGTCAGGCCATCTGCGATTATCTGGGCTTCATGGGCGTCAAGCTGGATCCCGAGAAGAACAACGTCCGGGGCAAGGAGGCTCTGATCTCCGCGCCGGATTCCAAGGTTCAGGTCTGGGTCATCCCCACCAATGAGGAGCTGATGATCGCTCAGGACACCGCCGAGCTGGTCAACGCCGCGAAGAAATAACACATCCGGAGCCGCCGCGGAAAGCGGCGGCTCAGCTTTTTCTGGAAGGAGCCATCCCATGAAAACCGTAACCCAGCGCTTTCTGCGCTATGTGTCCTTCGACACCCAATCCGACGAATTTTCGCCCACCTGCCCTTCCACCGACAAGCAGCGCCTGCTGGGCGCCGCGCTGGTGGAGGAAATGCTGGAAATGGGCATCGCCGACGCCCGTATGGACGAGAACGGCTATGTTTACGGCACCGTCCCCGGGGATCCGAGACTGCCCGCCATCGGCCTCATCGCCCATATGGACACTTCCCCCGACGCCTCCGGCGCGGATATCCGGGCGAAGATTGTGGAGTATTCCGGCGGCGACGTGTGCCTGAATGAAGAAAAGGGAATCTTCCTGCGGGAGGCGGACTATCCGTCTCTGCGGAATCACCATGGCAAGCACCTCATCGTCACCGATGGCACCACGCTGCTGGGCGCCGACGACAAGGCGGGCATTGCCGAGATCCTCACGGCGGCGGAATTCCTGATGACCGCCCGGATGAGCCACGCCACCCTGAAAATCGGCTTCACCCCCGATGAGGAGATCGGCCGTGGCGCGGACAAATTTGATGTGAAGAGCTTCGGTGCCGACTTCGCCTACACCGCCGACGGCGGTACTCTGGGGGAGATCGAGTACGAGAACTTCAACGCCGCCGGCGCCGTGGTCAACTTCCGGGGACTCAACATCCATCCCGGCTCCGCCAAGGGGAAAATGGTCAATTCCCAGCTCATTGCCATGGAATTTCAGAGCCTGCTGCCCGTCCATCAGCGCCCCGAAAGCACGGAAGGGTACGAAGGCTTCATCCACCTGACGGACATGACGGGCGAGGTGGAGAAATCCACCCTCCGCTATATCATCCGGGATCACGACATGGAGAAATTCCTGCAGAAAATGGCGGTCATGACCGCCGCGGCGGAATTCCTGAACCGGAAGTATGGCGAAGGTACCGTGGAGATGACCATCCGGGACAGCTACTTCAATATGAAGCAGTGCATCGAGCCCCGGATGGATATTGTGGAGCGGGCCAAAAACGCCATGCGGGAGGCCGGAATGGAGCCGAAAGAGGTTCCCATCCGGGGCGGCACCGACGGCGCCCGGCTGTCCTACGAGGGGCTGCTCTGCCCCAATCTCTGTACCGGCGGCGAAAACTACCACGGGCGGTTTGAGTACATTCCCGTGGAGGATATGGAGCGCTGCGTAAAAATGCTGGTGGGCATTCTCACCGACAACTAAAAACAAGGCCTGCCGCTTATCGCGGCAGGCCTTGCTCTTTGTCCGGATCAGCCCTCAAAATCGGTCTCGGCAGCGGTGACGTCGGTTTCCTCGGTGGGAGCCTCCTCGGCGGGCGCTTCCTCAGCGGGAGCCTCCTCGGCAGTCTCCTCGGCAGTCTCCTCGGTGGTCTCCTCGGCGGGAGCCTCCGGGGCTTCGATGGTATCCTCTGCCTCCTGGCAGCAGCACTTGCAGGAGCCCAGCATCTTCTTTGCCCAGGCAACGATCTTGTCGCCGTAGGTAGCGGCGAGATACACGGCACCGGCCACGGCGGTCAGAGCCAGCACGACCTTCATAACGATGTTGAAAACCTTCATAATGAATCCCTCCATGTTTTTGTAATCTCATTTCCAGTATAACCAATATGCAGGGAAAAAGCAAGCCGAAATTTGCAAATTTACTGTGAATCAAAGATATCCGTACAGCCCCCGGACGCTGACCTCCCCGGACTGAACGGCTTCCGTATGGCCGTCGGGGAAGGAAACCAGCAGGGCACCGTCGCCGTCGATGCCCCAGGCGTACCCCCGGCGGATCTCTCCGTCCCGCAGGAGGGCCACCTCTTTGCCCAGCGTGACGCAGTCCCGGCGGTAGGTCTCCAGCATGGCATCCTTGCCGCTGAGAAGGGTTTCATCCATGCGATACAGCGCTTTCACCATGGCGGCGGCTACCCGGGCCCGATCCACATCCGTGCCGGAGATCATGGACAGGGATCCGGCAAAATCCCGGATTTCCGGGTCGAAATCCGGGAGCTGCTGGCAGCAGTTGACGCCGATGCCCACGATGGCGGCGGTCTGTCCCGGCTGGGTGACCAGCTCGGTGAGGATCCCTGCCAGCTTGCGGCCCCGGGACACCAGATCGTTGGTCCACTTGATGCCCGGGCGGAAACCGGCGGCCTCCTCCACCGCGTCGCACATGGCCACCGCCGCGGCGCAGGTCAGGTGCATGAGCCGCTCCGGCGGGCACTGGGGGCGCAGCAGCACGCTCAGGTACACGCCCTGCCCGCCGGGGGAGCGGAAGCTCCGTCCCATGCGCCCCCGCCCGGCGGTCTGCCGGTCGGCGATCAGCACCGTGCCGTGGGGAGCGCCCTCCGCGGCCATGCGCTTGGCTTCGGTGTTGGTGGAGCCGACGGTATCATACCAGTAAATTTGATTCTGCCAGGGGAAATCCCCTGGCAGATTGCGTAAAATCTGTTGTTTCATAGTCAGTCAATATCGGACAGAATCTCGTCGGGAGGATTGTCCAGAACCTCGGGATGCTGCAGGAGACGCTTGTAATGCTTGAAGAAGGCGGCGTAGTAGTAGCCGTCGGCGATCCGCTCATCCATGCTGATTTTCAGATCCACATATTTGCGCTGCACCACGGAGCCGTCCTCCAGAACCTCCAGCGCCCGGCGCTTCCGGCCGAAAGCCACGAAAACGGGCAGGTTGCCGAAGTCGTACAGGTGGTGGTAGATGGCGGGGATGCCCAGCGAGCCCATGGAGGTGAAGAACAGGCTCCCATGGAAGGGGCTGACCTCCAGCAGGAACCTGGGCAGCATTCCGAAATAGTCCAGCGTCCGCAGCAGCCAAACCACGAATTTCAGCAGGATGCCGGGGATCAGGGTCAGCACACCGGCGGTGTTGTCGAAGTTGGAGTCCAGAGGGGTGTTCTTGACCTGCTCCACGGCGGCTTGCAGCTTGCGGTACACGTCGTCGGCAGTGTCCGAGGTGGACAGATGCACCTTGATAACGGTGTCGGGGGAGTCGGCGGACATTTCCTTCTTGACGGTCATGCAGTACTGAATGTCGCTGCCGTGGGTGTAGACCTTCTGGCCGGCGATGAACCGGTTCAGAGCGGGATATTTGCATATTCCCCGGACATAGGCCGCCAGCAGCACATGGGTGATGCCGAAGCTGGTAAGACCTTCCTTCCGCTTCTGATGGATTTAGCGGTCGATGTGGCTGATCTCGATGGCCTCCTCGAACAGGTTGGTGGAGGTGTTGCGGGTGACCATGATGTAGGGGGAGACCTGAGCCATGGCGGGCATGGTACGGATCCTCCGGCCGTCGGTGCGGTCGCCCCAGGTGGGGTGGTATTCGCCCTCGGGATGGAGCCGCAGAGTAAAGGGCAGCAGCAGACCGCCGCCGAACAGCAGATAGTCCGGCAGGACAAAGACCCAGGCCCGGGAGACGCCCACATACACCAGCGCCTGGTGCAGATAGACCGCCGCGATGAGGGGAATCGCCAGCAGCGGAACCAGCAGCCAGACCCAGCGAATGCTGCCGCAGGTGATTGCCGTGTAGGTCAGACAGAAGAACAGCAGACAAACGCAGTACAGTCCCAGGGTGAAGGGATGGCCGCCCAGCAGCAAATGGGGGCGGATGATGTAGTACAGCCCCAGCAGGAACGCGGGGATGGCGGTTTTGTAGAACAGTTCCTTCCCGCCCAGAAGGACGATGGACACAAACAGCAGGGTGGCTGCCACCGGCAGAACGATTTGACTCCACACTTCCGGTGAGCCGCCTGCCCCTTTCACACAGGCGATCACAATGCGAGCCACTGCCGAGCCGACCATGCACAGTGCCATCAGCCATGTCAGCACATTCTTCCGGCTGACATAGAAATGCACTCTCTTCTCCATAACGGCTTCATTGTAACAGATTCCGGCGGAATGCGCAAGACGGAATTCACAATTTCGTCACAATTCGCGCTGCGGCGATATGCTCCGGCGTAGTGCCGCAGCAGCCGCCCAGCAAAGTGGCACCCTCGGCGGCGCAGGCGGCCATGACCTCCGCGAAGGCATCGGGGGACATGCCGTATTCCGGCAGACCGTTTTCCCCGATGACGGGCATCCCGGCGTTGGGCTTGCAAACCAGCGGCCCCCGGACATACCGCCGCAGCGCGCCCACCAGATAGGGGGTCATCCGATCCGCCGCTACGCAGTTGAAGCCCACGGCGGCGGCACCGGACTGCTCCAGCTCCCGCAGCACGGGGCCGGCCTCCATGCCGGAGAACAGGGAGCCGTCGGATTGCATGGTGAAGGTGTACAGCGCGGCACCGGCACCCTCCAGCTCGGCGGCGGTGAGAATCGCTTCCGCCTCCTGGGGGTACAGCAGGGTCTCGGCGGCCAGCAGATCCACGCCGCCGTCCATCAGACCCCGGATCTGGCGGCGGTAGTTTTCCACCAGCAGGTCAAAATTGGCGGCGTCCCAGCTGTCCGTGAAGGCGGCCAGCGTGGTCAGATCCCCGGCCACCAGACAGCCGGGTGCCGCCTGCCGGGTCAGGCTGACCAGCCGGGCGTTGACGGACTCGGTCTGCTCCCCAAGTCCCACCCGATCCAGGGCGATGGGCTGCGCCTGAAAGGTGGGAGCGTAGAGAATCTGGGAACCCGCCTCGGCGTAGCGCCGCTGGAGCGCCAGCAGGGGCTCCGGGTTGTCCAGCACCCACTGCTCGGTGCAGCAGCCTCTGGGCAGACCGGCCTTCTGGAGGTTGGAGCCGGTGGCGCCGTCCAGAAAATGCAGCCCGCCGGCGATTTTGTCGTGAAATTCCGCTTTTGTCAGCATATCGTTCTTCTCCGATTTTCCGAAATTACCGTTATTATACGCCAGAACAGAAAAGATTGCAACACGGATTGACGAAAGAGCGGATATCTGCTAGAATGGAAAAATCTTGGAATAAGGAGCGCTGTTTTATGAAAAAAACGGTTTTGAGAGAATACGCCAGACTGATCGTCCGCTGCGGCGTCAATGTGCAGAAGGGACAGGAGGTTCTGATCTATGCCGATCTGGATCAGCCGGAGTTCGTGCAGATGGTGGTGGAGGAGGCCTACAAGGCCAAAGCCCAAAAGGTCATCGTGGAGTGGAGCTACCAGCCCCTGCAGAAGATCCACACCCGCTGCCAGTCCGTCAAGACTCTGGGCGCCGTGGAGGAGTGGCAGAAGGCCAGGCTGCAGCACTATGTGGACGTGGTGCCTGCCCGGATCCACCTGATTTCCGAGGATCCGGACGGTCTGAAGGGCGTGAATATGGAAAAGCAGGCCAAGGCGCGGAAGCTGCGCTACCCCATCGTGAAGCCCTACAACGACAAGCTGGAGAACCGGGATCAGTGGTGCATCGCCGCGGTGCCCGGCGCCGCGTGGGCGAAGAAGGTGTTCCCCGGTATGCGTACCAGCGTGGCGATGGAGAAGCTGTGGGAGGCCATTCTCTCCACCTCCCGGGTGACGGAGGATTCCGAGAAGGCCTGGCGGGAGCATAACGCCGACCTGAAGGCCCGCTGCGATTACCTCAACGGCCTCGGCATCCGTTCCCTGCACTACACCGCCGGCAACGGCACCGATCTCACCGTGGGCATGATCCCCGAGGCCATTTTCTGCGGCGGCGGCGAAACCAGCCTGCAGGGCGTCTATTTCAATCCCAACATCCCTACGGAGGAGTGCTTCATTTCTCCCATGCGGGGCAAGGCCGAGGGCATCGTCTACGCCACCAAGCCCCTGAGCTATCAGGGTCAGCTCATTGAGAATTTCTCCATCCGTTTCGAAGGCGGCAAGGCCGTGGAAGCCAAGGCAGAGAAGGGCGAGGCGCTGCTGAACACCATGCTGTCCATGGACGAGGGCGCCGCGTATCTGGGCGAGTGCGCGCTGGTTCCCCAGAAGAGCCCCATCGCCGAGAGCGGCCTGCTGTTCTATGAAACCCTGTTCGACGAAAATGCCGCCTGCCATCTGGCCATGGGCATGGGCTTCGCGGACACCATCCGGGATCATCAGAACAAGACGCTGGAGGAGTGCCGGAAGCTGGGCATCAACGATTCCATGATCCATGTGGACTTCATGATCGGCTGCGACACCATGAACATCGACGCCATCTGCGCCGACGGCAAGGTGGTTCCCGTATTCCGCGCCGGAAACTGGGCATTCTGATATGACGATCCAGGAAAAGCAGCACCGGGGAGAGCTGTATGACCCGGGTGACGAGGAGATTATGTCGGAGCAGCTCGTTTTTCTCGATAGTCTGAAGGAATACAACGATATTCCCCATGTCCGCATAAAGGAGCGGGAGGCCAAGCTCCGGGAAATGCTGGCGGAGGTGGGCGAGGGATGCTATGTGGAATCCCCCTTCCACGCCAATTTCGGCGGACGCCATGTGCATTTCGGCAGGAACATTTATGCCAACTTCAATCTGACACTGGTGGACGATACCCATATCTATGTGGGGGATAATACCATGATCGGCCCCAATGTGACCATCGCTACGGCGGGGCATCCCATCGATCCGGAGCTGCGCCGGCGGGGACTGCAGTACAATATGCCGGTGCGGATCGGCAAAAACTGCTGGCTGTGCGCCGGTGTCATCGTGCTGCCCGGCGTCACCGTGGGCGACAACACGGTCATCGGTGCCGGCAGCGTGGTCACCAGGGATATCCCCGCCAATGTGGTGGCGGTGGGAAATCCCTGCCGGGTGCTGCGTCCCGTAGGGGAGCATGACCGGGAATTCTATTTCCGGGATCGGAAAATCGACCCGAAGCTGTGGAAGTAAGCAGGTTTTTTCAAAATAGCGAAAAAAACACTTGCATTCCGCGGCGTCATGTGTTATGATATCCGGGCGATTGAAGATTGCTGAGGGCTTTTATGCCCTTTTACCTGATAAGAAAGAGGTGAACAACATGAAGGAAGGTATCCATCCCAAGTACGAACAGACCACCATTCGCTGTGCCTGTGGCAATGTCTTTACGACCGGCTCCACCAAGAAGGACATCCGCGTTGAGATCTGCTCCAAGTGCCACCCTTTCTATACCGGCAAGCAGAAGCTGGTTGACACCGGTGGACGTGTTGATCGGTTCAACAAGAGATTCGGCCTGAAGTAAGACCAGAGCCCGCACTGCGTAACGTAGTGCGGGCTTTTTTTGTATTTTTCCGGGGAAAACCGTTGTCCGCGCCGGGTTTTGTGTGGTATAATAAAGAAAAGGAACCAATCGCAGTTCATTGCGGCAAACGGAGGAAGTATGGAACCGAATTTTGAAACGAAACAGGAGCGGGCGGTGCTGGTAGGACTCAACGCCGACTGCTTTACCGGGGAGCAGACCGCTACCGACGAGACGCTGGAGGAGCTGGAAGCCCTTCTCGAAACCGCCGGCGGCTTCTGCACCGGAAAAATGCTCCAGAACCGCCACGCCCCCGACGCCCACAGCTTTATTGGCGAGGGCAAGGCGCTGGAGGTCAAAATGCTGGTGGAGGCCACCGAATCCACCATGGTCATTTTCGACAACGAGCTGTCCCCTGGCAATATCCGGGCGCTGGAGGAGATCATCGGCGTAACGGTGCTGGATCGCAGCGCTTTGATTCTGGATATTTTTGCCCAGCGGGCGAAAACCCGGGAAGGTCGGCTGCAGGTGGAGCTGGCCCAGTATCAGTATCTGCTGCCCCGGCTGTCCGGTATGGGAACCAGCCTGAGCCGGCAGGGCGGCGGCATCGGCACCCGGGGCCCCGGCGAGACCAAGCTGGAGACCGACCGGCGGCACATCCGGGAGCGGATCGCCCGGCTCCAGTCGGAGCTGGCCCAGGTGCGGCAGGTGAGAAGCGTCCAGCGGGAGCGGCGGATGAAAAATTCCGTGCCGGTGGTGGCCATCGTGGGCTACACCAACGCGGGCAAATCCACCCTGCTGAACCGGCTCACCGGAGCCGGAATCCCCGCCAACAACCGGCTGTTCGACACGCTGGACACCACCTCCCGGCAGCTTACCGTGTCCGATAATCTGAGCGTGATCCTCACCGACACCGTGGGCTTCATTGCCAAGCTGCCCCACCATCTGGTGGACGCGTTCCGCGCCACGCTGGAGGAGCTTCAGTACGCCGATCTGCTGCTGCATGTCATCGATTCCGCCGACGAGCACCGGGAGGAGCACATCGCCGTGGTGGAGAAGCTCATCGGGCAACTGGCCAAGCCCGGAGTTCCCGTGCTGCGCTGCTACAACAAGGCCGATCTGACCCCCAGGGAGGACATCCCCACGGGGGAGGACACCGTGGCCATATCCGCCGCGGCTGGCACCGGTATGGAGGCCCTGCTGAGCGCCATCGAAAAGGCGCTGGGTCACGGCCGCCGCCACATTGTGGTGACCCTGCCCTACGCCATGGGCGGCATGGTGGAGACCCTTCACGACGGCGCTCAGGTGCTTTCGGTGGAGTATACAAGCGAGGGAATTGTGGTGGAGACCGTGGTGGATCCCATCCTCTACGGAAAGCTCCGGGAATATATTACGGAGGAGTGCTGATCCTTGGACGAATATCTGGTTCCCACCGGCTTCGGTGAGGACGAGTTCACGGAAAAGAAATCCCGTTTCATCGGCAGAGTCTGGCCGGCGGAATCCGAGGAGGAAGCGCTGGAAAAGATCCAGCAGATGAAGAAGCAGCATTACGACGCCACCCACAACTGCTGGGCGTACATCATCCGGGACGGCGCGGTGCGCTTCTCCGACGACGGGGAGCCCGGCGGCACCGCCGGAATGCCCATGCTTCAGGTGCTCCAGCGGGAGGGACTGTACAATGTGGTCTGCGTGGTGACCCGGTACTTCGGCGGCATCCTGCTGGGGGCCGGGGGACTGGTGCGCGCCTACACCAAAGGGGCCAAGATTGCCGTGGACGCCGCGGGCAAATCCATGAAGCGGGTCTGGACGGCACTGTATGTGCCCTGTCCCTACACATTTTACGAGCGGGTGAAGCTGGAAACGGCGGCTTTCGGCGGCATCATCCGCAGTGCGGATTTCGGCTCCGAGGTGGAGCTGGAGATCCTTCTGCCGGAAGCAAAGGCACAGCCCTTTCTGGATCGGCTGACGGATATGTCCGCCGCCGCCATCGAATGCATGGAGATCGGGAAGGAGTACAGAGCCTTTCCGGCAGGATAGTTTATCGCCCTTGCGATTGGGAAAATATCACCGAAGGGTTCACACAGCCTGTGAGGGAGGAATATCTATGACAGTACGGGAAGAACTGGAGCGTCAGGAGCATGGGAGGCTGAATCCGCTGGCGTCCTTTGCCGATCAGAGCAAGGGCCGGCCCAGACCGGAGGCGGAGCGGGAGGAGGATGTCCGCACCTGCTATCAGCGGGACATCGACCGGATCGTCCATTCCAAGTCCTTCCGCCGGCTGATGCACAAAACCCAGGTGTTCCTGCGGCCGGAGGGAGACCATTACCGCACCCGCATGACCCATACGCTGGAGGTCATGCGCATCGCCGGAACCATCTCCCGGGCGCTGGGTCTCAACGAGGATCTGGCGGAGGCCATCGCCATGGGTCATGACCTGGGCCATACACCCTTCGGCCACGCCGGCGAGGATGCCCTGAGCAAATGCCTCGGCAAGCCCTTCCGGCACAACGAGCAGAGCCTGCGGGTGGTGGATCTTCTGGAACGGGACGGCGCCGGCCTGAATCTGACCCACGAAGTCCGCGACGGCATCCTTTGCCACACCGGCGACCCCTGGCCAAGCACGCTGGAGGGCATGGTGGTGCGCCGCAGTGACCAGATTGCCTATGTGAACCACGATATCGACGACGCCATCCGGGCGGGAATCCTCAGCAACGACGACATCCCCGCGTCCATTTCCTGCGTGCTGGGGCAGACCCACAGTCAGCGGATCAATACCCTGGTCTGCGATGCCATCCGCGCCTCCCGGGAGGCCGGGGCGGTGTGCCTGTCCCCGGTGGTGGATCAGGCATTGAGGGATCTGCGGTCATTCATGTTCGACCGGGTGTACCGCAACCCCGTGGCCAAGGGGGAGGAGAGCAAGGCGAAGGATATGCTATCCCGGATGTTTGAATATTATGTAAACCATCCGGAAGCCCTCCCGGAGGATTTTCAGCCCCAGCTTTCCTTCGACGGCATGGAGCGCACCGTCTGCGACTATATCGCCGGCATGACCGACAACTATGCCGTGGATAAATTTACACAGATTTTTATTCCCGCAGGTTGGCAAGTCCGGGGGTAATATGCTATAATAAACGATCGGATGAACGCGGAGGAGCAGTCATCCGGATCCATTGCGGAAAGGAGGGGACGAAGCATGGCGTTTCCGCCGTCATTTATCGACGAATTGGTGGCTCGCAATCCCATTGAGGATGTGGTGGGTCAGTATGTGAATCTGCGGCGCTCCGGCGCCAATCTGTTCGGCCTGTGTCCCTTCCACGGGGAAAAGACCGCCTCCTTTTCCGTCGCCCCGGACAAGGGGATCTACTATTGCTTTGGCTGCCACAAGGGCGGCGGCGTCATCAATTTCCAGATGGAAATCGAGGGGCTGAGCTACCCGGATGCCGTCCGGGCGCTGGCCAAACGCGCCGGCATGACGGTGCCGGAGGACGAGCAGTACGAGAGCCGCTACCATCAGCAGGAGCGGCTCTGGGCGCTGTGCAAGGAAGCCGCCCGCTTCTTCCACCGGCAGCTTTCCGCCCCGGCGGGGGCGGAGGGACTGGCCTATGCCCGGAAGCGGGGGATGACCAAGGCCATTTTGACCCAGTTCGGCATCGGCTTCGCCCCCAACAGCTACGACGCCCTGCTGAAGGCCATGAAACAGAAGGGCTACACCGAGGAAGAGCTGCTGGCGGCGGATCTGGTGTCCAAGAGCCGGAATCCCGAGAAATCCGGCCATGTCTACGACCGCTTCCGCAACCGGCTGATGTTCCCCATCATCGACGTTCGGGGGAATGTCATCGGCTTCGGCGGCCGGGTCATGGATGATTCCACGCCCAAGTACCTCAATTCCTCGGAAACGCTGATTTTTAATAAGCGGAAGAACCTGTTTGCCCTGAATCTGGCGAAAAAGAGCAAGCTGGGGTATCTGATTCTGGTGGAAGGGTACATGGACGCCATTGCCCTGCATCAGTACGGCTTCGACTGCGCGGTGGCCTCCCTCGGCACCGCCCTGACGGAGGACGGCGCCTCCCTGCTGAGCCGCTACACCGAGCAGGTGGTGCTGATTTATGACGGCGATCAGGCCGGGCAGAACGCCACCAAGCGTGCCATCCCCATTCTGGAGAAGGCGGGGCTTCAGGTGAAGGTGCTGCAGATGCGGGACGCCAAGGATCCCGACGAATTTCTCAAAAAATTCGGTGCCGACCGGTTCCGACTGCTGCTGGAGGAGTCCTCCAACCGCATCGAGTACCAGCTCAACGCCATCCGTAAGAAATACGACCTGGGGGAGGACGACCAGCGGGTCAAATTCCTGCAGGAATCGGCGGAGCTGATCGGCACTCTGGGCAGCGCCGTCCAGCGGGAGGTCTACGGCGGCCGGGTGGCGGAGGCGGCGAAGATCAGCCCCGACGCCATGAAGCTGGAGGTGGACAGAGCCCGCAAGCGTCTGCAGTATCAGCAGAAGAAAAAACAGGAGACCATCGATCTGGCTCCCGCCCGGGCGCTGCAGCCCAAGAGCCGGACGATCCGATATGACAATATGAAATCCGCCATGGCAGAGGAAAGCGTCATCGCGCAGGTGCTGCGGGAGCCGGCGCTGCTGGATCAGGCGGGGGAGCTGAAGGAGGATATGTTCTCCTCCGGGCTGTTGGGACGGGTGTATGCCCAGCTCCGGCAGCGGCACGAGATGGGGCTGGAGGTCTCGGCGGCGGTGCTTACTGACCTGTCCGGCGACGAAATGTCCCATATTACGGGAATCCTGCAGCGCAATCAGGAGCCCGTCAGCGAGCAGGCCTTTCAGGACTGCATCCGCACTATCCGTGCGGAGCATCAGGCCGCCGGCGTCTCCACCGAGGAGGATCTGCTGGCGTTCCGGAATCAACTCAAGGAAAGAAAAGGACTCAGATCATGACATCGGAGCTGCTTGAAAAGCAAACACAGAGCGAAGACGACGTCAGTCAGTACCTCAGCGAGATCCGGCAGTACCCCCGGCTCACCCCGGAGGAGGAGCGGGAGCTGGCCAAACGCTGCGCCGAGGGGGACGAGGACGCCATCCGGAAGATGGTCAATTCCAATCTCCGGCTGGTGGTGTCCGTGGCCCGGGAATACGCCGGACGGGGCGTGCCGATGATGGATCTCATTCAGGAGGGCAGTATCGGCCTGCTGGCGGCGGCGAAGAAATTTGACTATACACTGGACTATCGGTTCTCCACCTATGCCACCAAATGGATCCGGCAGGGCATCACCCGGTGCCTCACGGGTCACGGTCTGATCCGGGTACCGGTACATACCGCGGAAAAGATCCGCAAGATCACCGCCGTCCAGTCGGCGCTGCTGCAGGAGTCCGGACGG
>JAQXIT010000020.1 GCA_029007925.1 Bacillota bacterium
GATGCACACGAAGCAGTCGCAGGCCTCCCGCTCGTCGGCGGAGGGGTTGATGATATACTTGCCGTTCAGGTGGGCCACATTGGTGGTGGCCACGGGGCCGTTCCAGGGCACATCGGAGGAAGCGATGGAGATGGAGGCGCCCAGAGAGGCCACGATCTCCACGGGGTTGTCGTAATCATTGGCAAGGACGGTGCAGGTGACCACCACGTCGTTGCGCAGCTCCTCGTCGAACAGGGGGCGCATGGGGCGGTCGATGATGCGGCTGTTGAGGATGCCCCGCTCGGAGGGCTTGCCCTCCCGGCGGTTGAAGGAGCCGGGGATCCGGCCCACGGAGTACATCCGCTCCTCAAACTCGATGGTCAGAGGGAAGTAGTCGATGCCGGCCTTGGGGATGGGGTTGCAGGTGACGGTGGTCAGCACCACGGTGTCGCCGTAGCGGCAGATGCACTCGGCGTCGGCCAGCTCGGCAACCTTGCCGGTCTCCACGGTGAAGGGGCGGCCGCCGATTTCCATTTCGTACACCTTGTGATTGGGGAACTGTTTGTGCGTAATCATGTTTTGTACCTCCTGAAAAAATGTGGTGTTCGGGAGGTTTAGCACTTGAAACTGGCGCCGAGATTCGGCATCACTTTCAACTGCTAAGCGGCTCCCGACGGACTTGCGGTGGGATGGTTTGGGAAAAGGGCGACGGATGCCGTCGCCCTTTCCAAAAATTACTTACGGATGCCCAGCTTGGCGATGATGGCACGATAACGGTTGATGTCCTTCTTGGCCAGATAGTCCAGCATCTTGCGGCGCTTACCGACCATCATCAGCAGACCGCGGCGGGAGTGGTTGTCGTGCTTGTGAACGCGCAGGTGATCGGTCAGCTCGTTGATACGGGCGGTGAGGATGGCGATCTGAACCTCGGCGGAGCCGGTGTCGCCCTCGTGGGTCGCGTTGTCCAGGATGACCTGGGTCTTCTTTTCCTTCTGAATCATGGTTGTTTCCACCTTTTTTTGAATTACCCTGGAGCCAAGTCGGGGTCGGTGAAGGGATCCCTCAACTGAGCGGCGGGCGAGAAATATTGTCCGGCCATAGCCGGCTCGGTTATCTTATCATAAGTTTTCCCAAATGTAAAGGAAAACTTTCAATTTTTTTGCTTTTCCGTGGGAAAATTCCGGGGAATCATACCGGCCGGCTTCCGACTTGGGCAGTTTCCTCCGGCTGACGGCCGGATTTGGGGATGGTGATGGTCAGCACGATCTGGCTGTCGGTCTCCCGGCGCTCGGAAACGGCGGGGATGCCGGAGAGCTGGATGCGCTGGAGGGACTGGTGGAGACTGTTCAGGAAGGCGCTCACGTTGACCCGGCTCTCCCGGCTGCCCTTGCCCTGCAGCAGCGCCTCGATGTAGCTTTCCGCCCGGGACACGCTCATATTCAGCCGGGAGATGACGGCGATGGCCGCCATTTTTTCCGGCTCCGTGGGCAGCTTCAGCAGAGCCCGGGCGTGGCGCTCCGTCAGACCCTGCTCCCGCAGCGCCCGCAGCACCGGCTCCGAGTGCTTCAGGATCCGCAGCTTGTTGGCCACGGCACTCTGGCTTTTCCCCAGGATCCGGGCCGCCTGCTCCTGACTCATGCCCCAGTCCGCCATCAGCCGGGCGATGCCCTGAGCTTCCTCGATGAAGTCCAGATCCTGCCGCTGCAGATTTTCGATCATGGCGGCCATGCCGGATTCCCGCTCGTCCATGCTCATGATGATGCAGGGGATCTCCGTCAGACCCGCCGCCTGAGCCGCCCGGAGGCGCCGCTCCCCGGCGATCAGCTCATAGCTGCCGCCCACCCGGCGCACCGACAGGGGCTGCAGGATCCCGTGCTGCCGGATGGATTCCGTCAGCTCCGTCAGCGCCTCCTCCCGGAAGATCTTCCGGGGCTGGGCGGGATTGGGCCGGATGGCCCGGGCGGGCAGAAAGACCACTCTGCCCGTTTCCATATAGGTTTTCAGCTTCTGGCATTGCATTGCCATTCCTCCTTCGTTTCGCGGTGCCCTCATTGTATGTTCCGGGAAATGGGAAACATAGCGAAAAGCGCCAGCGGCGGGAAAAACCGCACGACAGCTTCCCGCATTAACCAAAACTTAAAGACTTTTCCGGCGGTTTTGCGTTGCGTAACGCCCCGGTTTGTGGTATAATGAAGAAAATCTTGCTAAGGTGATGAAATGGCTGGCAAACTCCTGATCGCTTTTTTGGTATCCATGGTGCCGCTGATCGAACTGCGGGGCGGCGTGCCCATCGCGCTGGGAATGGGGCTTCCCTATTTCGAGGCGCTGACGGTGTGCGTCATCGGCAATATGCTGCCGGTTCCGCTGATCTACTTTTTCGCCCGGAAGGTGCTGACCTGGGGGGCGGAGCGGAAGCACGTGGGCAAATTTTTCCGCTTCTGTCTGGAAAAGGGAGAGCGGGGCGGCCGGAAGCTGGCGGCCCGGGCAGGCCGGGGCGGCCTGTTCGTGGCGCTGCTGCTGTTCGTGGGCATCCCCATCCCCGGCACCGGGGCGTGGACGGGTACGCTGGCGGCCAGCTTTCTGGATATGGGCATCCGTTCCACTGCCGGAGCCGTTTCTCTGGGCGTAATCCTCGCCGGGATCATTATGGCCGTGGCCAGCACCGGCGTAATCCATATTATTGGCTTTTGAGGAGGAAATTTTATGTGCCTGTTCTGTAAAATCGTGGCGGGGGAGATCCCGTCCACCAAGGTCTACGAGGACGATACCGTCCTGGCCTTCCGGGATATCGCGCCCATGGCGCCCACCCACATTCTGGTGATTCCCAAGACCCATATCCCCTCCGTGGACGGCGTTACCGCCGAAAACAGCGCCGTGGTGGCCCACATTTTCGAGGTGATCCCCGGCATCGCGGCGGCGGAGGGACTGACGGGCGGCTACCGGGTGGTGTCCAACTGCGGCCCCGACGCCGGTCAGACCGTGCCCCATCTGCACTTCCACATCCTGGGCGGCAAGCAGCTCCGGACGGATATGGCGTGATTCAGTCTTGACATCCTGCCATTTTTCGCTATAATATCCTCAGATCGCAAAACAAACCGAGTCTTCGGGGAGCCGGACGCATCCGGCTGAGAGTGGGCTTCGTCGCCCAGACCCGTGAACCTGATACGGTCAGTACCGTCGGAGGGAAAGATGCGCGGATGAGATATTTCGGTATCGCATTGCACCTTAGACGGGTTTGCAATGCGATACTTTTCTTTTGGAGGTTTGCAATATGGCAAACAATTCGAGCAAAACCCATCTGCAGATCCGTGCCCTGTGCGAAGGCGCCATTCTGGTGGCTCTGGCACAGATTCTCAGCTACCTGAAGCTGACGGATCTGCCCAACGGCGGTTCCATTACCCTGGCCATGTTCCCCATCTGCCTCTACGCGGTGCGCTGGGGTCTGGCGCCGGGTCTGGGCGCCGGCTTCGTGTTCGGCCTGCTGCAGCTGATTTTCGACGGCGCTTACGCCTGGGGCTGGCAGTCCATGGTGCTGGACTATCTGGTGGCCTTCACGCCCCTGGGTCTGGCGGGACTGTTCAAGGGTAAGTCCTGGGGCATCTTCCCGGGCATCGTCCTGGGCTGCGTGGTGCGGTTTGCGGTGCATTTCGTCAGCGGCGTCACCATCTACCGGATCTATGAGCCCACCGAGATCCCCGGCATCGGCGTTTTCGACAACGCGGTGCTGTATTCTCTGGTGTACAACGGCGCGTACATGCTCCCCTGCATGATCCTGGCGCTGGTGATGGCGGCCGCGCTGTATGTCCCCATGAAGAAGTTCTTTGCCGGTCAGGATATCACTTGCTGATTCCCACTCCATACGCAACCGGGCGTGCCGCCGGCACGCCCGGTTTTTGCGCGGGAATGGCAGAGAACTTCCCTCTCCACTCTGCCTGCCCGTCATATTCCCGCCGGATGGCGCATAGGCTGTACCAAATATGATTGGGGAGGCGCGATTATGGGAATTCGGATCACGGAGCTTCACTGCAAGGAGGTCATCTGCGTCAGCGACGGGCGGCGGCTGGGGTTTGTGTCGGATGTGGAAATCTGCGTGCCGGATGGGAAGGTGCTGGCTATCGTGGTGCCGGGGCCCTGCCGGATTCTGGGCACCTTCGGCAGAGCCGACGACTTTGTGATCCCCTGGGGCTGCATCCAGAAAATCGGCCCGGACATCGTGCTGGTGGATATCAAGCCCGATGAATGCCGGTTTCCCCGGCACAAATTCCGGCTTCCGGTGTGACGGAAAAGCGTAAATTGTTCATAAATTCGTCGTTTTTTGTTTTCACTTTCGTTATTTGCCGTTCAAAAGCCGCCGGTAATCTATAGACAAGAAAGGTTGCGGAAGCCGTGAGCCGCTTCCTTTCCCTCCGTAGATCCTTTTTTCTACCTCTCTTCTTTCCAAAACCCCCTTTTCGCGGAAAGCTCCGCCGCAGACCCTGCGGCGGAGTTTTTCCGTCTTGACAACGGCCCCCGGCGGCGCTATAATACCTGCAAGTCAATAGGACAGTTCGTGACCATCCTGTCGGTAAACAAAACTAGGGAATTTCGATGGGCGCTTTGCGCTCATTTTTTGTTTTATGGGCGCGGACTGCGCCCATTTTTTCATTGGAGGAATTACCATGAACAAAAATGTCCGTTATCTCACCCACGGCGCCCTGCTTGCCGCTCTGTATGTGGTTCTGACCTATCTGCAGAACTTCCTGTTCCCCGACTCCGCGTCCATGGCCATCCAGTTCCGGGCGTCGGAGGCACTGTGCATCTTCGCTTTCTTCACCCCGGCGGCCATCCCCGGCCTTACCGTGGGCTGCCTGCTGTTCAACATTTCCTGCGCCGGGGCGCTGCCGCTGGATTTCCTGGTGGGCAGCCTTGCCACCCTTCTGGCCACCGGTGCCATGTGGCTGACCCGGAAGTGGACGGTGAAGGGCTATCCGCTGCCGGGAATGCTGATGCCGGCGCTGTTCAACGCGGTGCTGGTGGGCTGGGAGCTGACGGTGTACATCGGCGGCGGCTTCTGGATGAACGCCCTGTGCGTGGCCATCGGCGAGGCGGCGGTGCTGCTGACTCTCGGGACGGCGCTGTATTACACCCTGAAAGCCCGCCATCTGGACACCCGCTTCGCCGCCTGAGCCGGGGAAAGGACTTCCAACGGGATTGCCGCGTCGGGGGTTCCACCCCCTCCCCGCAATGACACTTTACCTCTTCACTCTTCACAGCTCCCCGTTTGGGGAGCTTTTTTCGTTGAAAACGGCGAAAAATGTGGTATACTATACCATAAGGAAGTGAAACCATGATAGATTTTCAAAAATTCGATCCGGCGCGGAAGGAAGAATACCTCCGATGCCTGATGAGCAGCCGCCGGGGCTGTGAGTACTCCTACGCCAACCTGAATCTCTGGGGACGGCAGCGGGGCGCGTTCCTGGACGGGTATCTGGTGCTGTTCTCCCAGTTTGAGCGAGTCAGCGTCTACCCCTACCCCGTGGGATATGGGGATCCCAAGCCCGTGCTGGACGCCATTCTGCAGGACGCCCGGGAGCGGGGCATTGTCTGCCGCCTGTCCAGCCTGCTGGCCGGGGACTGCATGACGCTGGAGGAGCTGTACCCCGGCCGGTTCCGGTTCAACCCGGATCGGGACGGCTGCGACTATGTCTACCGCATCGACGATCTGGCCGATCTGAAGGGTCGGAAATTCCAGAAAAAGCGGAACCACCTGAACCGCTTCCGGGCGGAGCATCCCGACTGTGAGATCCGGCCCATTACCGAGGGGGATATCCCCGCGGTGATGGAAATGGCCGCCGCGTGGTACGACCAGCGCATGACCGCCGACCCCCATCACGACCGCCAGCTGGAGAAGCAGGCTCTG
The DNA here is from genome assembly GCA_029007925.1 of Bacillota bacterium. Classification (GTDB taxonomy): domain Bacteria; phylum Bacillota; class Clostridia; order Oscillospirales; family Oscillospiraceae; genus Faecousia. The sequence continues at coordinate 5,879 of JAQXIT010000020.1, forward strand.
CGCCGGGCCCTCTCCCGGATGGACGAGCTGGGGATAGAGGGGCTGACGCTGCGGGAAAACGGCCGGATTCTGGCCATGACCATGGGCTCCCGGCTGTCGGCGGATACCTTTGATATCCACTTTGAGAAAGCGCTGGAGGAGGTGGAGGACGCCTACGCCGCCATCAATCAGGCCTTCGCCGCCCATCTGCGGGAGAAATACCCGGAAGTGCGCTATCTGAACCGGGAGGACGACCTGGGGCTGCCGGGTCTGCGGCAGGCCAAGCTGTCCTACTGCCCGGATCATCTGGTGGAAAAATTCTGGGCGCAGGATCGGGAGGACGACGATGAGGATTGATGACCCTTCGGAAGCCCAGCTTCCGGAACTTCGGGCGCTGTGGAAGGAAGCCTTCGGCGACGATGACGACTTTCTGGACGCCTTCTTTTCCGCGGCCTTTTCCCCGGATCGCTGCCGGTGCCTGACCGAAGACGGGCGGGTCGTCGCGGCGCTGTACTGGTTCGACTGCCGGCTGGACGGCCGCCCGCTGGCCTATCTCTACGCCGTGGCCACCGCCAGGCACTTCCGCCGGCGGGGACTGTGCCGGCGGCTGATGGAGAGCACCCGGGAACTGCTGCGGGAGCTGGGCTACGCCGGCATCGTGCTGGTTCCCGGCGAAAAGTCCCTGGTTCCCATGTACGCCCGGATGGGCTACAGCCCCTGCTGCGGCGTCCGGGAATTTTCCTGCCGCGCCGCCCATCCCCCGGTGACCCTGCGGGCTGTGGAGCCCCGGGAGTTCGCCGCCCTGCGGCGGCAGTATCTGCCCAAAGGCGGCGTGATTCAGGAGGGGGAAAATCTGGATTTTCTGGCGGCAACCACCCGGCTGTACGCCGGGGAGGACTTTCTCTACGTCCCCGGGCAGGAGCTGCTGGGGCGTGCCGACGCCGCGCCGGGGATTCTCACGGCTCTGGGGCAGGAGCGGGGAACCTTCCGCACCCCCGGCGACGAGAAGAGCTTTGCCATGTATCTGCCCCTGACGGATGCCCCCGCGCCGGCCTATTTCGGCCTGGCTTTTGATGAATGAGAGGAGATTGCCATGGAAATTCGGTTTGCCGCAGCCGGGGATATCCCCGGAATCCAACGCCTGCTGGGGCAGGTGGGGGAGATTCACCATCAGCTCCGGCCGGATATTTTCCGTGCCGCAGCCATGAAATATAACGAAGAAGAATTGCAGACCCTGCTTTCGGAGAAAAACCGCCCCATTTTCGTGGCGGCGGAAGGGGAAACCGTGACGGGCTCCTGCTTCTGCACCCTGCGGGAGTACCGGGGAAGCAGTGTTTCCACCGACCGCAGGGAACTGTACATCGACGATCTGTGCGTGGACGAAGGACACCGCCGCCGGGGCTTGGCCACCGCGCTGATCCGCCGGGCGCGGGAATACGCCCGGGAGCAGGGCTGCCGCTGCATCACGCTGTGCGTCTGGAGCTGCAACGAAGGCGCCATGAGATTTTATGAAGCCATGGGGATGCACCCCCGGAATATTACCATGGAAATGCCGCTGGAGGAGAGCGAATGCTGAACCGGAACCAGATTTACGAAGCCGTCGTCTCGGATTACTCCGCCGAGGGGCAGGGCGTGGCCAAAATTGAGGGCTGCGCCGTGTTTCTCCCCAACGCCATCGTGGGGGAGCGGTGTTTGGTGCGCATCGAAAAGGCTCAGAAAACCTGGGCGGCGGGAAAAATTACGGAAATTCTTGAACCTTCGCCCCACCGGGTCAGCCGGGAATGTCCCGTGGCCAAGCTCTGCGGCGGCTGCGATTTCTGGCACATGGACTACGCCGAGGAGCTGCGGCTGAAGGCCGATCGGGTGCGGCAGGCGCTGAACCGCATCGGCGGCGAGAGCCTGACGGAAGTGCCCATCCTGGCGGCGCCGGATTGCCACGGCTACCGCAACAAGGCCCAGTACCCGGTGTCCGTGAAGGACGGACGGGCTTACGCCGGCTTTTTCCGGGCGGGAACCCACAGCGTGGTGGAAAACCGGCGGTGCCGGATCCTGCCGGAGGAGGCGGATCGGGTGAAGGATGCCGTCATAGATTATGTAAACCAATTCCGGGTTTCCGTCTACGACGAAACCACCCACAAGGGCCTGCTGCGGCACATCTACGTCCGCCGGGGAGCGGTGTCCGGCCAGATTCTGGTGTGTCTGTCGGTGAACGGACGGCGGCTGCCCCGGGTGCCGGAGCTGACGGAGCGGCTGAAAAAGATCCCGGGCTTCACCACGCTGGTGCTGTCCGTCAACGAAAAGCCCGGCAACGCGGTGCTGGGCGACGAATTTCTCACGCTCTATGGCCCCGGGTACATCGAGGATACCCTCTGCGGCCTGAATTTCCGGCTGTCGCCCCGCTCCTTCTATCAGGTGAATCACCATCAGGCTCAGCGGCTGTACCAGACCGCCATCGAACAGGCGCAGATTACGAAAAACGACACCGTACTTGACCTATACTGCGGCGTGGGCACCATTACGCTGGCCATGGCAGCCGCCGCCGGGAAGGTTATCGGCGTGGAGGTCATCCCTCAGGCCGTGGAGGATGCCCGGGATAACGCCCGGCGAAACGGCATTGAAAACGCGGAATTTTTCTGCGGCGACGCGGGACAGGCGACGTTGGAGTTGGAGAGAAACGGCGTTCGTCCGGACGTGGTGGTGGTGGATCCGCCCCGGAAGGGCTTAAACGCCGACACCATCGAAGCCCTGCACCGCATGGCGCCAAGGCGGATTGTCTACGTCTCCTGCGATCCGGCAACCCTCGCCCGGGACGTTGCCCTGCTGAAAGCACATGGCTACGCCCTCCAGTCCGCCACCGCCGTCGACCTCTTCCCCCGATGTGCCCATGTTGAGACGGTGGTGTTGATGACGCGGAGCAAATAATCTGGCTGGGAGAAGATCACATCATGCTGTTTCAGACGAAGAAAAAGAAAATCAAATGCTATCTGGAAAATTCCGCTCTGCCGCTGTCTGCCTTTGATGGCTTGCTCTCAGACTATATGAGCGGGGAATTGAAAGCTGGATTGCTGCGTCTGGGTGTTGAGAAAATAGAGACTTACATTGACTGGCTGGACAATTATCGTTGTATCGAAGTTCAGGGCAGGTATCGAAAGTATTATGTGGAACTTCAAATTGAGGAAAAAGAATTCAGCATTGCATATGACATCGATGAACCTGACGCCCCCAAAACGTACCTGCTAGAAACAAGAGAGCAAG
>JAQXIT010000021.1 GCA_029007925.1 Bacillota bacterium
TTTACCAAGGACGATGCTGATAAAATCGTGAAAACGATTCTGGATCAGTGCGGCACGGAAGGCGGACGCAGACCCGGAGATGATTTTATGTATCATCCCCACAAGATCGTCATGTCACCAGATGTGCTTGTGGATGCCGGACTGTCGAATCAGCAGATTGAAGCCTTGATGCAGATCTATCAAAGCTTGACCGATCCAGCAACAGGGGAGCGGATCTACGAACCGACCATGATGCCCGGAAGCGAAGCCTGCGATATGGGCCTAACGCATCGTTGCGAGCATCCCGGTTTTGCAGAGGGAATGTTCTATATTTTCCGCTGGGTGCTGGGCGAAGATTTTGACTTTACCAAGTTTGATTTCCACGAAGATGGAAAAAAGGTTCATGAAGAGCTGGATCCTTACCTGAATGCGACCGCTGCGGATCTGTCGGCATTCCGGGATCGTGGCGGAAAACTTCTGCTGATCCACGGCACGGCAGACCCCATCATTCCCTACACCAGTTCCATCCGGTATTTTGAGCAGGTTCGCAAAGAAATAGGGGAGGTAGATTCCTTCTTCCGCCTGTTCCTTGCCCCCGGTATGGCACATACCACCGGCGGCCCCGGTGTGCAGGATATCGTGTTCGGTTTGCCTGCCACACCGAAAGACAGTAAACATTTGGGCTTACTGGCCTTAAAGGATTGGGTGGAAACCGGGGTCGCACCAGAGGCATTGTGTCCGGTGGCTTTTAAGGCAGACAACCCGGTCAGTGCCTTTATGCCGGATGGAATGGCGTACGAACGAGAAATCCATCCCTATATCGGCGAATGACAGAAAGGAACATTGATGAATACATTACCTTATAAGTTTCGTGATATAGAACGGGAGATCCGATTCCACCGGTTTGATCTTCCCCAGCCCTGGATCAACTATCTGTCCAACGGCAGAATGCATGCCTTTGTTTCTCAGGCAGGCGGCGGCATGGCATGGTGGCTTTCACCCATTGCTTTCCGTATCTCCCGGTACCGCTTTTACAATCTGCCCATCGACTCCCCCGGATTCTATGTGTACATCCGCATGGAAGATGGCAGCGTGTGGTCTCCCACAGTCCGTCCCTGCGATACGAAGGTGGATATGCGGGAAGCGGCGCACGCACCGGGATTTTCCACCTTTACTGCGAAGAAAAACGGCCTGACCGCAACCTTGAAGCTGTTCATGGCGCAGGACTATGATGCGCTTCTCTGGGATCTGAAGCTGAAAAATGATTCCGGTGAAGACATTGCTTGCGATGTATACGCCTATGTGGAGCTTTCCCAGTTCCTTGCCAAAGAGGAGAATACCCTTGGCTATTACCTGAAATGGAACACCCGCGCCATTTTTGACGAGGAGCTGCAGGCCATTACTTACGCCTACACCGCATGGATGCACCCCCGTGCCACGGAATCCCCGCTGGTATACTTCGGCTCCAGTGAGAAAACCGATTCCTACTGCTGTAACCGGGATGCATTCTGCGGCAATTACCGGGATGAGCGGAATCCTATCGAGGTGGAAGGCGGTAAGCTATCCAATACAAACCTGAATGGCGGTGAGCCTTGCGGCGCACTGCACAGCCATGTGACCGTCGCTGCCGGAGCAGAAAAGACCGCACACTACTACCTTGGCGTCACCAAGGGTGCGCTGTCTGATTACGAAAATGCCGTTCAGCAGACAAAAGAAACATTGATTGCCCTTCGTAAAGAAGGTGCGGTGGAGGAGCAATTCCGCAAGTGCTGCGCCTGGTGGCATGAACATTTGAATGTTCTTCAGTGCCGGATCCCGGATGCGGAAGCACAACGGCAAATCAACACATGGAATCCGCTGCAGTGTGTCCATACCGCTCGGTATTCCCGTTCCATCAGTTCTTCTGCCTCCGGTGTCCGTGGCATCGGCTTCCGGGACAGCGCCCAGGACATGCTGGCTCAGGCCTACCGCAAGCCGGAATGGGCTTATGAGATGCTGGAATACCTGGCCTCCATGCAGTTTGAGGACGGTCACCCGGTGCATATCATGTGGCCGGAGGAGCGGACACCTGCCCAGGACATTACCCGCTCGGATAACCACCTGTGGCTCGTGTATCTGGCCTATGCGATCATTGCGGAAAGTGGTGACCTTTCCATTCTGGACCGGGAGATCCCGTTTTTGGCATCGGATAAGGTCCACCATACCGGCAGCGCAACGCTATGGGAGCATCTGCTCCGTGGCATCGATTTCACCGAAAAACACTTGGGTGAGCACGGTCTGCCGCTGATCCTGTTCAGCGACTGGAACGATCATCTTGGCCCCTTCGGAAGGCGGGGCAAGGGCGAGAGCATTATGGTTGCCCAACAGCTGATCTATGCCCTGCGGCAGATGATCGAACTGGCAGAGCTTCGTGGTGAGCAGGAACTGGTCGAGAAATTCAATGCCAGAATTCAGCAGCAGGAAGAAGCCCTTGCAAAGTACGCCTGGGACGGCGACTGGTATCTGCGTGGTCTGGATGATGACGGCAATCCCGTGGGCAGTCACACAGCCGAGCATATGCGGATCTGGCTGAATTCCCAGAGCTGGATGGTCATTTCCGGTGCAGGCAAGAAGGAGCAGCACATCCATGCCATGGACAGCGCCAAAACGCAGCTGGATACCGGCATCGGCCTGCTGCTGAATACCCCCGGCTTCCCCGGCTGGCCTTCTCAGGAATCCGGCATGGCCAACGGTCTGCCCGCAGGCTACTCAGAAAACGGCGGCATTTTTGTCCAGGCCAACTGCTGGGCCATCATGGCAGAAGCCCTCCTTGGCCGCGGAAACCAGGCATGGCAGTATTACAAACAAGTGATGCCCCAGAATGTGATCCAGAAATTGGGCGTGGAGCGGTATAAATCGGAGGCCTATGCCTACTGCTCCACCATGCTGGGCATTGCCAATGAAAAGTGTGGCTGGGGCTGCGTATCCCAGGTGACCGGTACCGCCGCCTGGATGGATGTGGTGGCTACCCAGTACATTCTGGGTATTCGTCCCACTATTAAGGGTCTGCTGATTGATCCGTCCATTCCGGCAGACTGGGATCACTACACGGTAGAACGCATCTACCGCGGCTGCAAGCTGACGATCCGTGTGGAAAATCCCAATCACGTGCAGCATGGAGTTAAGACCGTGACTGTGAATGGAGTAAGGATTGAGAGCGCATATATTACGGATAAGATCCTTTCTGGTTGCACTGAGGCCGACGTGCAGATCCTGATGGGCTAATTCAATGAATGCTGCACCGGTGCTGTTTGCATCGGTGCAGTTGGCATTCAACATGGAGGAATAAGATGGAGATCTAAACTCGGCATTTAACGATGTTTATGCTGGACTTTTTCGACAGACTGCCGCCCCCGGCTGTGCCGGGGGCGGTTTTGCCAATGTGGGTTGCTTGAAATTGTATTTTGCAATTCTCAAATTGTTTATTGCATTGACGGAAATTCCGGGAGAATATACAATAGATTTGAAATCCGGGAATTGTATTTCGCCTATGCGCGCAGGGGCTCCGACACGGGCAGAGAGCCGGTAATGCCCCGCGAGACCGGAGAAAGCATAGGAATCAGCGGGACAATTCAACCTGCCGGGCTGCTGCCTGACGGAAAACCTGCATCCTTCCGCAAATGCGCCGGCGCGGCTCCCGGAGGGAATCTTTTTCGCCGGTTGGATCTTGACAAATAGGTAAGAACTTGTATAGTTATCAGCGGAAACAGGTAACATCTTGGATCATTGAAAGGACTGCCCTATGGAATACGACTTTGTGATGGATGGCGTCCGTCGGGAGAGCATCCCCGACCCCTATTTTATGATTGGTCTGATCAATCGCTTCTGCAACAGCTTTCAGGCGGCGGCTGACGGCTTGTTTCCGGAGCTGAGCTGGAAGCAGCTGTTCTTTTTGAACTGCGTTGCTCTGTTTGAGGAGGCCCCCGCCATTAAGGATATGGCGGAGCTTCTGGGCTGTTCCCACCAGAACGCCAAACAGATTGTGACCAAACTGGAAAAGCAGGGGTATGCCCATTTGGAACCCGACAAAGCAGACAAGAGAAAGCAGCGGATCCGCTTGACCGAGAAAGCCCATGCTTATCGCAGGGAGCATCACGACGCAAGCGAGACAGCCATGGGCGCTCTGTTTGACGGACTGAAAGACGGAGACCTGCAAACCACAATCCGGGTGCTGGTTGTGCTTACCGAAAGAATCGAAAAAATAAGGACAGGAGAGAGAATATGAAAACAGCAGTGATCTATACTTCCCAAACGGGCTTCACCCGGCGCTATGCCCGGTGGATTGCCGAGGCCGCACAGGCGGAATGTCTGGAACGGAAGGAGGCCCAAAAGCGGGATTTCCGGGACTGCGAGGCCATTGTATTCGGCGGCTGGATTTGCGCCGCTGCGGTCAGCCACCTCAAATGGTTCCGGCAGCATCTGCCGGAGTGGTCAGGCAAGCGCCTGATTGTGTTTGCGGTGGGCGGCAGCCCCGCGGACAGTCCGGACTTTCTGGATCAGACCTTCGGCGGAGCGGAATTCCGGGATGTATCGGTTTTTTACTGCCCCGGCGGTCTCAGCTATGAGAACATGAGCGGGCCGTCCCGCGCCATGATGAAGCTATTCGTCAAATCGGTTGCCGCCAGAAAGGATAAAACGCCTTACGAAGCGGAAGCCGCGCGGATGATGTCGCATTCTTATGATCTTACTGACCGGAAGTACATCGCGCCGATTCTGGAGCTTCTGAATGACGGAAAAGCAGAAGGGTTTCGGGCTCCCTGAAGAATAGACACATTTCACCGCGTTTTTTGCCTATCCCTATGGGGAAGAAAGGACTATGATGGATAGAAAGAGGTGAGCCATATGCTGCGAATGGAGATTGCGCTGTTCCTTGTTTTGGCTTTTGTGGCCTATATCTATTTTTCCGCGGAAAAGAGGTATACCGGACTCCACAGGACGTTCTCCGTACTGTTGGTGGTCGTACTGCTGCATTTGGTTTTCGACGGAATCACGGTTTACACGGTGAACCATCTGGATACAGTGCCCAGACTGCTGAACGATCTCTTCCACCGGCTGTTTATCGGAACCATGATCCTGGTTTTTTACCTGTTTTATCAGTATATCGCGATTCTGGTCGACGAGGAGACCGGCAAGCTCCGGCGGCTTGACCGGGCAGCCAGGATCTACCTGGTCATTGCGGAACTGGGGGATATGTTGCTCCCGATCCATTATGCCGTCACCCCTTCGGGCAATTATTCGGACGGAATCCATGTGACCTTCTGCTATCTCAGCGTGGCGTTTTATTTCCTTCTGGGAACCGGGCTCCTGATTGTGAACTGGAAACAGATGGAGACGAAGAAGCGGATGGCCATCGGGATCGTGTCGCTGGTGGAATTGATTGTCACCACCCTCCAGGGCTTCCATCATACCTGGCTCATCAGCGGAATGGGCATTACGCTCATCACACTTGCTTTTTATCTGATTCTGGAAAATCCGGATATTCTGCGGGCGGAACTGGTGGAGCAGAAGATGTCCATGCTGTATCTGAAAAGCCAGGTCAATCCCCATTTCCTGTACAACACTCTGGACACCATCCGGATTCAGGCGCAGATCAACGGAGACCGGAAGGTTGCCGATCTTCTCATGCGTCTGGTGGATTTCTTCCGGCTCAGCGTGAAGGTGGATCGCCCCATGGTCTCCCTGGACGATGAAATGGAACTGCTGGAAGCCTACATGGAGCTGATGTGTTACCGTTATCCGGAGCTCACATGCGAATACGACATTGACCCGGAGCTGGGCGGCGCGCTGGTGCCCAATTTCATCCTGCAGCCGATCGTGGAAAACAGCCTGCTGCACGGCCTGAAAAATAAGGGATACCGGGGAAACGTGACCATACTTGCCCGGAAAGCAGGGGAAAACCGGATGGAAATCTGTGTCCGGGATACAGGCAGCGGCTTTGCCGAGGGGAAGAAGGCGGCCGTTGACGAGCTGCTGCGGGATTACGCGAAGCAGGCGCCCAAGCTGGAAGGAAACAGCATCGGAATCCTGAATGTGCAGAAGCGGATCAAGCTGCTGTGCGGTCGGGAGTACGGACTGTCCTATACGGAAAACGAGACAGGCGGCGTGACGGCTCACATTCTGCTGCCGCTGGAGGAGGAAATCAAATGAAAAGGCTGCGTGTGCTGCTGGTTGACGATGAGATCATGATCCGCGAGGGCTTCAAGCGGCTCTTTGACTGGGAGGCGCACGACTGCGAGGTGGTGGGCGAAGCCGCCGACGGCATGGAGGCGCTGGCCAAGATCGATACGCTCAGGCCGGATATCGCCATCATGGACATCAATATACCCATCATGAACGGCCTCAAGGTCATCCAGCTTGCCCGAATCAAGCATCCGGATACTGCCTTTGTCATTGTGTCGGGCTACGATGATTTTTCCTACTGCCGGGAAGCGCTGCGTCTGCAGATTACGGACTATATCCTGAAACCGGTGAATTACGAGGAATTCGGCACCTGTATTGACAATCTGAAGATCGCATTGTTTCAGCGCCGGATTCCCGCCCGGGAGAATCAGCAGGAAGAGCGAACCATCGAAGGCATTACACGCTATCTGCAGGAGCATCTGGCGGAGGAGATCAGCTTGTCCGTACTGGCCGAGGAATTCCACCTCAGCGGCCAGTACATCAGCCAGCTTTTCAAAAGTGAGATCGGCGTGAATTTTCTGGCGTACCTCACCAATATCCGCATGGAGAACGCGAAAAAGCTGCTGCTGAGCACTTCTCTTTCCGTCGCGGATATTTCGGAACGGTCGGGCTACGGGGACTATCGGGTGTTCACCAAGGTGTTCAAGAAGGCTGAGGGCGTTACCCCCTCCCAGTACCGTCGGGATTTTCTGGAAGAAGCGAAAAACTTCCGGGACTAAGGGCCCCGGCAAAACGATTGGATCAGGAGCATATCCTACGGAGCGGCCCCCGGATATGGGGGCACCGCTCCGTATTTCCTTCCACCTATAAAACGGACACAATTCACCGGGAAATCCTCCTATCGGGAAAGTCCGTCTTTTGGTAAAATGGCCATGTGAAACAGAGGAGGGGACACGATGGTACAACGAAAAAAATGGGTCATTCTGATCTGCGCCGCCTGTCTGGTCTGCGGCGTAATCCTGTGTGTGGCCGCGATCCGGTCCTGCACGCCCACTTTTCAGGGGAGCAGAGTCAAGAATCCGGACGCGTATCTGCTGGATATCCGGAAAATGAACGGGACGGATTTGCACACCCTGGAGCTGAACGAGGGAGACGTCCTGCGGATTCATTTTGAAACGGCGCAAGGCGCCTTGTACATGGAAATCAAAGCGCCGGACGGATCTTCCGTCTATCGCGGAGACGGGAAAGCGGCAACGGATTTTACCCTGCGTATCTCGCAGCGCGGTGTCTATACGATCTCGGTGGAGGCGCGGCAAGCGGCGGGAACCATTCATATTCATCTTGAGGAGGATGCACAATGAAATCATTGCAAACCATTCAGAAGACCTTCCGGGTCTTTGAAATCCTGACGAAAGTCGCCATGATTCTGAACTATATCTGGGCTGGGCTGGCGGCGCTGGGGTTGCTGTGCGGCATTGTCTGGTATCGCGGCGGGATCGTGGTTGGGGTCAACCGTGAACTGCTGCATGCCCTGACGTCTACCGGTATGCTGCCGGAAATGATCGCCAAACTTACGGCGGATCTGATCCTGGCGCTGACGGATGGAACCCTGCTGGCCTTCGCGCTGCAGTACTTCAGGGCGGAGCAGGCGGACGGTACGCCGTTTACCCACCGTGGCGCGGAGCGGATCAAGCGCCTTGGGATCCGCAGCATTGTGATGCCGCTGGTGGCGGCCATTCTGATCGCGGTCGTGTACGCTGCCTTTGGCCTGACGCAGAGCGCCGGCAGCGACTGGAGCAATGCCTCCGGCGTGACAATGGGAATCGTTCTGATTCTGGCTTCTTTGATCTTCCGTTACGGCGCGGAGCTGGAGGAGAAAGGAAAATGAAAGCCTTCCTCCCGGCGGCCTGACCCTGCATCAGAGCCGGAAGGACACCGGGGGAAGATTCCGTCATGCGCGAAGCGCTGCGAATCTGAATTTCAGAAAAAAGCCTCTGTTCATTTGGAAGCAAATGGATTATAATAGGCCTTGTTATCAAGAAACCGGAGGAAAACCCATGAACGTTCTGATTTTGATGGGAAGCCCCAGAATTCACGGCAATACGGCGGAGCTTTGCAAGCCCCTGATCTCGGAGCTGGAGACCCTTGGCGCGAAGGCGCGCTATGTGACGCTGGAGGACAAATCCATCGCCCCCTGCAAAGCCTGCTACGCCTGCCAGAATGTGGCGGGGGAGTACGGCTGCGTGCAGAAGGATGATATGTACGCAATCGTGGCGGATATCCTGTGGGCGGATTGCCTCGTCCTGGCGACCCCCATCTATTCCTGGTATTGCCCCGCCGGGATGAAAGCCATGCTGGATCGTCACTATGGCATGAATAAATTCTACGGCAGCGCGGAGGGCTCCCTCTGGGCGGGCAAGAAGGTCGCGATCCTGGCTACCCACGGCTACGACCGGGAGTATGCCGTGTCTCCCTTTGAAACCGGTGTCCGGCGGCTGTGCGCCCACTCGAATCTGACCTATCTGGGGTTGTATTCCGTCCGGGATGAGGACAATCTGGCATCCTTCCGCACGGAGGAGGCCATGGCCGGGGCGAGAGCCTTCGCCCGGAGCCTGATGAAAGCGTGAAAGGCGGAAACGGTATGGAAAATATCATGGAAATCGACCACCTCTCCAAACGGTTCGGAGAGGTGCAGGCGGTGCAGGATCTGAGCTTCCGGGTGAAGGAAGGGGAGCTGTTTGCGTTCCTCGGTGTCAACGGCGCCGGAAAATCCACCACCATCAACATTATGTGCGGACAGTTGGCCAAGGATGCCGGCGCCGTGCGGATCGGCGGTGCCGATCTGGACCGGGATCCCGACAGCATCAAGCGGAGCCTGGGCGTGGTGTTCCAGAATTCCGTTCTGGATGCCGCCCTGACCGTTCAGGAGAATCTGGAGAGCCGGGCGGCGCTGTACGGCATCCGCGGAAAGGCCTTCCGGCAGCGGCTGACGGAGCTGGCGCAGCTTCTGGAATTTGAGGATCTGCGCAAACGCACCGTGGGCAAGCTCTCCGGCGGCCAGCGGCGGCGGATCGATATTGCCCGGGCGCTGCTGCACCGGCCGAGGATCCTGATTCTCGACGAGCCCACCACGGGGCTGGATCCCCAGACCCGGAACATCCTGTGGCAGGTCATCGCGGATCTGCGGAAGCGGGAGGGCATGACGGTGTTCCTCACCACCCACTACATGGAGGAGGCCGCCGACGCGGACTATGTGGTGATCCTGGAAAGCGGCCGCATTGCCGCAGAAGGGACGCCGCTGACCCTGAAAAATACTTACACCGGCGACTTCGTCACCATCTACGGCGCGGAAGAATCGGAGATCCAAAAGCTCGGCGCGCCCTATGAGAAGATCCGGGACGCCTTCCGGGTGTCGGTTCCCAATACCGCCGCGGCCACGGAGCTGATTCTCCGGTACCCGGGCATTTTCCGGGACTACGAAATCACCAAGGGCAAAATGGACGACGTATTCCTGGCCGTCACGGGCAGAAAGCTCACAGGAGGGATGGAAAAATGATGGGACTTTCCGCGCTGATCCGGCGCAATTCCAAGCTGTACTTCAAGGATAAGGGAATGTTCTTCACCTCCCTCATCACGCCGCTGATTCTGCTGGTGCTGTACGGCACCTTCCTGAGCAATGTCTATGAAAATACCTTCCGGGACGCACTGGCGGCTGCGGGAGCCGTGGCGTCCGATAAGCTCATCGGCGGCTGCGTGGGCGGCGAGCTGGTGTCCTCTCTGCTGGCGGTGAGCTGCGTAACGGTGGCCTTCTGCTCCAATCTGCTGATGGTGCAGGACAAGATCACCGGCTCCCGGCGGGATCTGACCATCACGCCGGTGAAACCCGGCACGCTGGCGCTGAGCTACTACCTCGCCACGCTGCTGTCCACCCTTCTGATCTGCTTCACCGCCACGGCGGTGTGCCTGGGATATTTGGCCTATGTGGGCTGGTATCTCTCCGCCGGGGACGTGGCCTGCCTCCTGCTGGATGTGGTGCTGTTGACTCTGTTCGGTACGGCGCTGTCCTCCTGCGTGAATTTCCCCCTGTCCACCAACGGGCAGGCGTCGGCGGTGGGTACCATCATCAGCGCGGGCTACGGTTTTATCTGCGGGGCGTATATGCCCATTTCCCAGTTTTCTGACGGATTGCAGAAGGTCATTTCCTTCCTGCCGGGTACTTATGGCACCAGCCTGCTGCGCAACCACGCCATGCGGGGCGTGTTCGCGGAAATGAAGGCGCAGGGCTTCCCCGCGGAGGTGGTGGAAGCCATCCGGGACAGCGTGGACTGCAACCTGTATTTCTTCGGGAACCGGGTGAGTCTGAGCGCCATGTACCTGATTCTGTGCGGATCCGTGGCGGTGCTGATTGCCGCTTATGTGCTGATAAACGTGCTGCACGGCAAACGGAAGCCGTGAGACTTTCCCAAATGCCGGAAACGGCGCCGCTGCCGAAGCGGCGCCGTTTCTTTCGCCGCTCTCGAAAAATCTGTTTCTTTCGCCGCTCTCGAAAAATCCCTCTTGCATTGGTGCGGGAATTTGATATAATATAAGGTAAACTCAAAAGTTTTGTCTCCCGGCAGGAAAGGAGTGCGATATGAACTTGCGCACGATGGTTTGGAAGCGATGGACGGGGGAGCGCCGAAGGCATTTTTCGCCCATGCAGATTATTGCCGTTGCCTTCGTCGCCATCATTCTGGTGGGCGCTCTGCTGCTGATGCTGCCGTTCGCGTCCCGGGACGGTGTTTCCTGCGGGTTCCGCCCCGCTTTGTTTACGGCCACCTCGGCAACCTGCGTGACGGGGCTGGTGCTGTACGATACCTGGAGCCAATGGAGCGGCTTCGGACAGATTGTGATTCTGTGCCTCATTGAGCTGGGAGGCCTGGGCTTTATGACCGCTGCCTCCTTTGTGATCTTTCTGTTTCGCAGAAGGGTGGGACTGCGGCAGCGAATGGTTATGGCGCAGGCGCTGAGCGTCAGCGATATGGACGGCATCGTACGCCTGCAGAAATGGGTGCTGTGCGGCAGCCTGTTGATTCAGCTTGCCGGTGCGCTGATCCTGATTCTGCGCTTCATACCGGAGTACGGATGGCTCCGGGCGATTCGCTGGGGCGTATTCCACTCGGTTTCCGCCTTCTGCAACGCGGGCTTCGACATATTCGGCGCGCTGGAGCCCGGCTCCAGCCTGATCCTGTTCCAGAAGGATCCGGTGGTAATCCTGACGCTGAGTGCGCTGGTGGTGCTGGGTGGTCTGGGCTTCTTCGTTTGGGAGGAGGTCATCCGGGTTCATAACTGGCGCAAATTCAGCGTGTATACCAAGCTGGTGCTGATGATGACATCGGTTCTGATCCTGGGTGGTGCCTTGGCGTTCTGCCTGCTGGAATGGAACAATCCGGCCACCCTGGGGGAAATGACGGTGCCCCAGAAGCTGCTCAACGGCTTCTTTCAATCCGTAACGGTGCGAACCGCCGGCTTTGCCGCCGTGGATCAGGCGGGACTGACCGATGCGGGAAAAGCCGTGTCCATCCTGCTGATGCTCATCGGCGGCTCCTCCGGCTCCACCGCCGGCGGCGTCAAGACGGTGACCGTGCTGGTGCTGCTGCTGTTCTTCGGCAGCCGGCTGCGGAGCAAGGAAACCGTCAGCGTATTCCGGCGCACCATCCCCCAGAAGCAGGTGCTGGACGCCATGACCATCGTGGGCATCATGATTCTGCTGGCAATGTTCGGCGGCGTGTTCATCAGCGCCGGCTCGGACGTGGGCTTTACGGATGCGCTGTTTGAATCGGTGTCCGCCCTGGGCACCGTGGGCCTGTCCGCCGGCGTCACCGCTGGGCTGAGCGTTCCGGCGCAGATTCTCATCATTGTATATATGTATTTTGGCCGCGTGGGTGTTCTGACCCTCAGCCTGGGCTTCCTCATGGGCAACCGGGCAGAGGAACGGTATCGCTACGCGCAGACCAACCTGTTGATTGGCTAGGAGGATAACGATGAAATCTTATGTGGTTGTAGGTCTGGGACGGTTCGGTTCTCAGGTGGCGCGGCAGCTGAGCAGCCTGGGCTGCGAGGTGCTGGCCATGGATCTGCGCAGCGACCTGGTGCAGGAAATTGCCAACGATGTGACCCATGCCGTGGTCAGCGACGGGCAGGACAAGGAAGTTCTGAAGTCGCTGGGCATCCGGGAGTTTGATTGCGCCATCATCGCCATCGGCAACGATCTGGCGGCTTCCGTGCTGGCTACCATGAACATGAAGGAACTGGGCGTTCCCTACATCGTCTGCAAAGCCCACGACGATACCCACCGGCGTGTTCTGGAGAAGCTGGGCGCCGACCGGGTGGTGATCCCGGAGCAGGAAAACGCCGCCCGGCTGGCAAGGAGCCTGTCGTCGCCCAATGTGCTGGACTATATCGAGCTTTCCGACGACTACGGCATCGTGGAAGTTCCGGCGCCCAAGAGCTGGTACGATCAGACCCTGAAGGATTTGGACGTCCGGGCAAAGCTGGGCGTGAACATCATCGCCGTTCGCCGGGACGGCCGGATCAATGTATCGCCTGCCGCGGATTATCTGATCCAGATCGGCGATATCATGGTGGTGCTGGGCAACAACAAAGCGCTGAGCGCCATCCAGAAGCTATGACGCGGATTACATCCCGGAAAAATCCTTTGCTGCAGCAGGTTCGGCGGCTGCTGACCTCCCGCCGGGAGCGGGAGGAGACCGGACTGTTCGTGGCCGACGGCACCAAGCTCCTGCGGGAGGCTGCCGCGTACTGGCCGGGACTGGACACGGTGATCCTGTCCGACGGCGTGGAGGCGGAGGTGCCGGAGCCGGTGCGGGTCGTCCGGGTACCGGAGGATGTGATGGCCGACATTTCGCCCATGCAGACCCCTCAGGGAGCGCTGTTCCTGTGCCGCCTGCCGGAGAAATCCCCCTTCCGTCCCCAGCCGGGAATGGTGCTGCTGGACGGGATTCAGGATCCCGGCAACCTTGGCACCATTCTGCGTACCGCCGACGCGCTGGAGATTCCCGTGGCGCTGCTGGAGGGCTGCGCGGATCCCTTCGGCCATAAAACCGTCCGCGCGTCCATGGGCGCGGTGTTCCGCACAATCCCGGTGCAGACCACATGGCGGGAAGCGAAGGAAGCCTGCGCCGCGGCGGGGATCCCCGTGGCGGTAACGGCGCTGACGGACAGGGCAAAGGATCTGCGGGAGGCACCCGTGGAGAAGCTGGCGGTGGTTATCGGCAGCGAGGGGCAGGGTGTCCGGCGGGAAATTCTGGAATCCGCCGGGGAGACGCTGATTATCCCCATGAATCCCCGGTGCGAGTCCCTGAACGCGGCGGTGGCCGCGGCCATCGTCATGTGGCAGATGACAAAAAGATAGAGAGAAGGAACCGGAAATGCTGATACATTGGATCTGGCTGGCTACCCGCGCCCATATGAGCGACCGAGAAAAGCTGGCCGTCCTGACGCGCTTCCGGGATCCCGAGGATATTTTCTATGCCGACGGCACAAGCTACCGGGAGATCGAAGGGCTGTCGGAGGAGGCACTGTCCTCGCTGAAGGACAAGGATCTGCACCCGGCGGGGGATATTTTGCGCACCTGCATGGATCAGGACATCCGGATCTGTACCTTTCACGACGGCGCCTATCCCGCCGCGTTGAAAAACATACCGGATCCGCCTGTGGTGCTGTACTGCCGGGGAAAGCTGCCGGATCTGGATGGAGCCCCGGTGATTGCCGTGGTGGGCACCAGAAAGGCGTCGGTCTACGGCCTCAATGCCGCCAAGAGGATCGGTGCCCAGCTTGCCCGCTGCGGGGCAGTGGTGGTTTCCGGCCTCGCGGCTGGAATCGACGGCGCCGGTATGGCCGGAGCCCTGACCGCCGGCGGCTGCGCCGTGGGAGTGCTGGGCTGCGGCGTGGATGTGGTATATCCGCTGTCCAACCGGAGCCTGTTTGCCGATACCCTGCGCTATGGCTGCCTGATTTCGGAGTTTCCTCCGGGAACGCCGCCCCACAAGTGGAATTTTCCCAAGCGCAACCGGATCATCAGCGGCCTTTCCGACGGCGTGCTGGTGGTGGAGGCGCCGGAGCGAAGCGGCGCGCTGATTACTGCCCGTCAGGCGGCGGATCAGGGCAGGGACGTATTCGTGGTACCGGGCAATATCGATGTGGCCACCTGCGAGGGCAGCAATGCCCTGCTTCGGGACGGCGCCATCGCCGTGCGCAACGGCTGGGACGTGGCCAGCGAATATCTGGCCATCTATCCCGACAAAATCCGCCGGGACAGCCGCGCCGTCCGACCTGCCGGCTTCACATCGGATGTGACCGAGGAGCCCCAAAACACGGAAAAACCGGAGCCGAAAGTGGCACAGAAGCCCGTTTCTCCGGCGAAGGGAAGGGCTTCCGACAAAAAGAAAGAGAGAAAACCCGTTGACAACGGGAACGCCGCGCCGTATAGTGACACTCGAAGCATTCCGCTTTCCGAAGAGGAGGAGCGGATCGTCTCTCTTCTGCGGGAGGGAGAGCGCCTGGTGGATGACGTGATCCATGAATCCGGCCTCCCCACGGGGCAGGTGCTGTCGCTGCTGACTCTGCTGGAGATTCAGGGCGTTGTGGTTCGCAGACCCGGCAAGCGGGTCGCGCTGAAGTAAAATCGTAGGAATGGAGCAAACCAATGGCAAAACCGTCCAATTTAGTAATTGTGGAGTCGCCTTCCAAGGCTAAGACCATCGGCAAATATCTGGGGTCGGATTATACCGTCATGGCCAGCATGGGTCATCTGCGGGATCTGCCGAAAAGTACCATGGGCGTAGATTTGGAACACGGCTTTACGCCCAAATATGTCCCCGTAGCCGGCAAGGAGGATCTGATCCGGGAGCTGAAGAAGGAAGCTGCCGAAGCCCGGACCGTCTACCTCGCAACCGACCCGGATCGGGAGGGAGAGGCCATCTCCTGGCACCTGAAGGAGCTGCTGGGTCTGCCTGGCGACAAGGCCAGACGGGTCACCTTCAATGAGATCACCCAGCGGGTGGTTCGGGAATCCATCGCCCAGCCCAGAGACATCGACTATGATCTGGTGAATGCCCAGCAGGCCCGCCGGATTCTGGATCGGATTGTGGGCTATCAGCTTTCCCCGCTGCTGTGGAAGAAGGTTCGCCGGGGACTGTCCGCGGGACGTGTCCAGTCCGTGGCCACCCGGCTGGTGGTGGATCGGGAGAACGAGATCCGTGCTTTTGTACCCAAGGAATACTGGTCGCTGGACGTGGAGCTGAACCGGATCGGCAAGCCCGGCTCTTTCACCGCCCACTATTACGGCGACGAAAAGAAGCGGGAACTGGAGAACGAGGAGCAGACCGATGCCGTCATCCGGGACATCACGGGGAAGGAATTCACCGTCACCCATGTGAAGAAGGCGGAGAAAAAGCGCAGTGCCGCCCCTCCCTTCACCACCTCCACGCTGCAGCAGGAGGCTTCCCGGAAGCTGAACATGACCCCCAAGCGCACCATGGCCATCGCCCAGCAGCTTTATGAAGGCGTGGACGTGGCGGGAGAGGGCACGCTGGGTCTGATTACCTATATGCGTACCGATTCCCTGCGGCTGTCCGATGAGGCCATGGCCGCCGCCGCGAATTTCATCAAAGCCCGCTACGGCAGTGAGTATTACTACGGGAAATTCCATGTTTTCAAAACCAAGGCCGGCGCCCAGGATGCCCACGAGGCCATCCGCCCCACCCATGTGGAGCTGGATCCCGAGCGGATCCAGAGCAGCCTGACCAAGGAGCAGTATAAGCTCTACAAGCTGATCTGGAGCCGTTTTCTGGCATCCCAGATGGCCAACGCCGTCTATGATACCGTGTCCATCGACACCGAGTGCGCCGGACACGTTTTCCGCAGCACCCACCAGAGCATGAAGTTCTCCGGCTTCGTGGCGGTCTATGAGGAAGGCCGGGACGACGAGGCGGAGGCCGTTGGCTCCCCGCTGCCGGATCTGCAGGTGGGCGAGAAGGCCACCGCGGCGGAGATCCGCAAGGAGCAGCATTTCACCCAGCCCCCCGCCCGGTATACCGAGGCCACGCTGGTGAAGGCCATGGAGGAAAAGGGCGTCGGCCGCCCCTCCACCTATGCCTCCATCGTGTCCACCATTCAGGATCGGGAGTATGTAATCAAGACGGATAAGCGTCTGGCTCCCACCCCCCTGGGTGAGGTGGTCAACGGACTGATGATGGATCACTTCGTGGACATCATCGACGTGGAATTCACCGCCAATATGGAAAACCGTCTGGACGATGTGGAGGCCGGGAAGCGGAACTGGCAGGAGGTGCTGGCGGATTTCTACGCCGGCTTCCATCAGGAAATGCAGGACGCTGAGGCCGCTCTGGACGGCACCCGCCTGAAAGTGCCCGACGAGGAGACCGACGAGGTCTGCGAGCTTTGCGGCCGGAAAATGGTGGTGAAAGTGGGTCGGTTCGGCAAATTCCTTGCCTGTCCCGGCTGGCCGGAGTGCAAGAATACCAAGCCCATCGTGGAGCGGATGCCCGGTCGCTGTCCCAACTGCGGCAGCGGGCTGCTGAAACGCAAATCCAAGCGGGGCTTTGCCTATTACGCCTGCGAAAAGGGCACGGAATGCGGCTTTATGAGCTGGGATGTGCCCACGGAGCTGGATTGCCCCCAGTGCGGCAACACCCTGTTCAAGAAGTCCGGCCGGGGTCGGATGAAGCCCTTCTGCATCAACGAAAAGTGCCCCAATTTCCTGCCCGAGGACAAGCGGGGATACTATAAGAAAAAAACCGGGGACGGAGAGCCTGCCGAACCGGAGACAAAGAAAAAGGCACCCGCGAAGAAGACCGCCTCCGGCAAGCGCGGGAAGAAAACGGAGGCCGGGAAATGACGACGGTAAAAGTAATCGGCGCCGGCCTTGCCGGCTCCGAAGCCGCGTGGCAGTTGGCGCAGCGGGGCATTTCCGTGGAGCTGATGGAAATGAAGCCCCAGAAGATGACTCCCGCCCACCACAGTCAGGACTTCGCGGAGCTGGTATGCTCCAATTCCCTCCGGGGTGACCGGCTGGAGAACGCCGTGGGACTTCTGAAGGAGGAGCTGCGCCGCTGCGGGAGCCTGATCCTCGGCTGCGCCGAGGAGACCCGGGTGGAGGCCGGCGGCTGCCTTGCGGTGGATCGGGGCGCATTTGCCGGTCGGGTCACCGAAAAACTGAAAAGCCATCCCAATATCACGGTGATTTCCCGGGAAATGACCCAAGTTCCCGAGGGGCCGGTGATTATCGCCACGGGGCCCCTGACCTCCGATGCCATGTCCCAGGCCATCGGGGAGTATTTCGGAACGGAGTATCTCCACTTTTTCGATGCCGCCGCTCCGCTGGTCACGGCGGATTCGGTGGATATGGAGCTGGCCTGGTGGCAGAGCCGCTACGACCGGGGAACTCCGGATTATGTAAACTGCGCCATGGATCGGGAACAGTACGAAGCCTTTGTCCGGGAGCTGACCGCCGCCGAGGAGGCGCCCGTCCACGGCTTTGAGGACAAAAATGTGTTCGAGGGCTGTATGCCTGTGGAGGTCATGGCGCGCCGGGGACTGGATACCCTCCGTTTCGGCCCCATGAAGCCGGTGGGACTTCGGGATCCCAAGACCGGCGGAGAGCCCTACGCCGTGGTGCAGCTCCGGCAGGACAACGCCGCCGGCAGCGTCTATAATCTGGTGGGCTTCCAGACCCACCTGAAATTCGGAGAGCAGAAGCGGGTATTTTCCATGATCCCGGCGCTGCGGAACGCGGAGTTTGTCCGCTACGGTGTGATGCACCGCAATACCTTCCTCCGGTCGCCCAGGCTGCTGGATCGGTACTATGCCGACCGGCGCAACCCGCTGGTAGCCTTTGCCGGACAGATGACCGGCGTGGAGGGCTATGTGGAGTCCGCGGCCTCCGGCTTTCTGGCGGCGGTGGCCATAGCCGCCAGGGTGCAGGGCAGGGAAATCCCGGATTTCCCGAAAACCACCGCCATCGGCGCTCTGGGATTGTACATCAGTGACGAGAGCGTGGAAAACTTCCAGCCCATGAACATCAATTTCAGCATCATTCAGCCGCTGGAGCAGCGGATCCGCAAAAAATCCGAAAAAAATCTGGCCATCGCCAACCGTTCGCTCTCCGTCATCAACGAGCTGGTTGCCAAGGGCTTTTGAGAAAGAGGTGCATTATGAAGATCATTCTCGACGCGATGGGCGGCGACAATGCCCCCGAAGCGCCCGTAATGGGTGCGGTACAGGCGGCCAGAGACTTTGGTTCCCGGATCACGCTGGTGGGACGGGGAGAGGAAATCCTGGGCGTTCTGGGCAAAAACGGTATTACCGATCTGCCCCAGGGCCTTGAGATCGCCAACGCGGACGACGTGGTGGATATGCACGACGACCCCGCCCGCGTTATCCAGAAGAAGAAAAATTCCTCCATGGTGGTGGGCCTGCGGATGCTGGCCGAGGGGCAGGGCGATGCCTTTGTCTCCGCCGGAAGCACCGGAGCCCTGCTCAGCGGTGCTACCCTCATCGTCAAGCGGGTGAAAGGCATCCGCCGGGCGGCCATGGGCCCCGCCATGCCCAATAAAGCCGGCGGCAAGACGGTGATCGTGGATTGCGGCGCCAATGCCGAGTGCACCCCGGAATTTCTGCTCCAGTTCGGCCTTGTGGGTTCCCTCCACGCGAAGAAGTCTCTGGGAGCGGAGAACCCC
>JAQXIT010000022.1 GCA_029007925.1 Bacillota bacterium
GTGGCGGCACCCTTGCGGATCTGGTCGCCGCAGCACCAGAGGCTGAGTCCCCGCTCGTCGGTCAGGTCGGGACGGATCCGCCCCACAAAGACGATGTCCTGATCGGAGGTGTCCAGAGGCATGGGGTACTGCCTGGCGGCAAGATCGTCCACCAGACGGCAACCGGGCGCCTTGGCGATGGCCTCCCGGGCCTGCCGGACGGTGACGGGCACGTCGAAACGGCAGGAGACGGAGATGGAGTGGCTGCGGACCACCGGCACCCGGACGCAGGTGCAGCAGACCTTCAGCTTGGGCAGATGCATGATCTTCCGGCCTTCGTTCTGCAGCTTCATTTCCTCGCTGGTGTAGCCGTCGGTCTGCTCGCCGCCGATCTGAGGAATCAGGTTGTAGGCGATCTGATAGGGGAACACCTTGGGGGTGTAAGATTCCCCGCGGCTCAGCGCCGCCACTTCCTCCGCCAGCTCCACGGGGCCGGCGGCACCGGCGCCGGACACCGCCTGATAGGTGGAGGCGGTCATGGCGCGGATGGGGGAGATGCCGTTGAGGGCATTCACCGCCGTCAGGGTGATGATGGTGGAGCAGTTGGGGTTGGAGATGATGCCCTGATGGAGCTTCACGTCCTCCGGGTTGACCTCCGGCACCACCAGAGGCACCTTGGGATCCAGCCGGAAGGCGGAGGAGTTATCCACGAACACGGCGCCGGCGGCTGCGATTGCCGGCGCGAAGCGCTGGGCAATGTCGTTTTCCGCGGCACCCAACACGATGTCCACGCCCTGAAAGGCTTCCTCCCGGGCTTCCTCGATGGCCACGTCCTGACCCCGGAAGCGTACCGTTTTTCCGGTGCTGCGGGCGCTGGCCAGGGGAATCAGCCGGCCCACGGGGAAATTCCGCTCCTGCAGAACCTTAATCATTTCCTGTCCCACGGCGCCGGTGGCGCCCAGGACGGCAACGGTGTATTGTTTCATATTTCGTTCCCTCCCAAAATGCGGAAATCTTATTTCGCGAAGCTGTTGTACAGCACGCGGATGGCCTCGGCAAAGTCCCGGTTATCCACGCCGAAGATGATGTTCAGTTCGTCGGGGCCCTGATTGATCATGCGGATATTGATGCCGGCTTCGCCCAGAGCGGCGAAGAGCAGACCGGAAATGCCGGGGCGGTGGGACATTTTCCGACCCACGGCGGCCACCACGGCGATCTGGTCGTGGACATCCAGAGTGTCCGGCTCGGCCTCCTGCTGAATTTCGCCCAGAATGGTGTACAGGTGGGGCGCCACCGCTTCCGTGGGCAGCACCACGGACACATTGTCGATGCCGTTGGGCACATAGTCCACGGATATATTATGCCGCTCCAGAACGGACAGAACCCGCCGAAGCACACCCACCTGATTGCTCATGCCCCGCTTGGACATGGAGATGATGGTGAAGTCCTGCCGGCCGGTGATGCCGGTGATGAACCGGTTGGGGTCGGCGTCGGTGTCGAAGCTCTCCCGGATCATGGTGCCGGCGTCCTCGGGGGCGTTGGTGTTGCGGATGTTCAGGGGAATGTTTTTCTCCCGGACGGGGAAGATGGAGCCCTCGTGCAGCACCTGGGCGCCGGAGTAGCTCAGCTCCCGCAGCTCGTCGTAGGTCACTTCGGGAATGGGCTGCGGATTCTCCACGATCCGGGGATCGGCCATGAGGATGCCGGACACATCGGTCCAGTTCTCGTAGACATCGGCGTCCAGCGCGGCGGCGGCCAGGGACCCGGTGATGTCGCTTCCGCCCCGGCTGAAGGTGCGGATGTGACCGTCGGGCATGAGGCCGTAGAAGCCGGGGATCACGGCGCCCTGCCCCAGCGGCACCTGCTTGCGCAGGGCTTCATAGGAGGCCTCCTGATCCACGGTGCCGTCGAACTGGAATTTCACCCAGTTGGCGGCGTCGATAAACTGAAAGCCCAGATAAGCGGCCATCAGCTTGGCGGAGAAATACTCGCCCCGGCTGGCCAGCTCGTCCCGGGTGACCGCCTTGGCGTCCAGCCGCTGCTTCAGGGCGGCGAATTCCGTCTCCAGATCCAGCTGGATGCCCAGCTCGTCCCGGATCTCCAGATACCGGGAGGTAATCATATCGAACACGGCGGTGCAGTCCACGCCGTACTGGGTGTGGGCGTGGCACAGATACAGAAGATCGGTGATTTTGTGATCCTTCCGGTTCCGTTTTCCGGCGGCGGAAACCACCACCACCCGGCGGGAGGGGTCACTGAGCAGAATGTCCCGGATTTTGCGGTATTGCCCGGCGTCCGCCATGGAGGAACCGCCGAATTTCGCGACCTTTAACATAGTATTGCTCCTTCCTTCCGTGGAAACTCATTCCTCCGCCGGCAGCGCGGCGATGAAAGCCTCGGGATGACGGCTCAGCCAGTGGTGCATTTCGGCAACGCTGACGGGCTTGGTGATGACGGCGTCGCCCCAGCGGGTCTCCGCGTCCTGCCATTCGCCGCCCCGGAGGTAGTAGCGCATGGGCAGGTCGTTGTGAACCGCGGCCTTGCTGCCGTAGCGGCAGTAGAAGCCGGTACCTTTCTGAATGTCCATGCAGTCCTGCACCACATTGTAGGCGGTGGGATAGCGGCCGGCGCCCTGCCCATAGAAGCTCTGGCGGCCGGAGGTGCTGCCCACCAGCGTGATGAGGTTGTAGTTGGTGGGGACGGAGGCCTCCAGCGCCCGGTTGGGGAACAGGGTGGGCTGGACGAAGGCGGCAAAACCCTTCTCCTGCCGGCAGGCGAAGGAGACAAGCTTGCACACATAGCCGTGGGCGTGGAACTGAGCCATATCGTCGGCTGTAACCCGGCGGATGCCGGCGGCGGGGATCCCGTCCCGATCCAGACTGACGCCGAAGGCGATATTGGCGGAAACGATGAGCTTGTGCCAGGTGTCGATGCCGTCCACATCGGTGGAGGGATCGGCTTCGGCGTAGCCCAGGAACTGGGCCTGCCGCAGCGCGGCGTCGTAGCTCAGGTTCAGCCGGGTCATGGAGTCGAGAATAAAGTTGCAGGTGCCGTTCATGATGCCGCCCACCTGGGTGATGGTCTCAATGCGGCGCACCCGCTCCAGCTCAGAGAGCCAGCCGATGCCGCCGCCCACGGAGGCGGTGCAGCGCAGCAGCACGCCCTTTTCCTCGGCCAGAGGCAGCAGCTCGTCGTAGCAGGTGGCCATCAGCGCCTTGTTGGCGGTGACCACGTTTTTGCCGGCCTCAATGGCGGCTTTCACATATTCAAAGGCCGGGTGCAGGCCGCCGATGGCCTCCACCACGGTGTCGATGGTGCTGTCACGGAGAATGTCAGCAAAGTCGTGGGTGACCTCCGCGTCCGGCAGCGACAGCTCCCGGCGGCACAGCACCCGCGAAACAAGCATATCCTGTCGGGCGGCCGTCAGTTTGTAGACGCCTTTGCCTACGGTGCCGAAACCCAGCAGACCAATTTTCATATCCTGTCCTCCGTACTCTCCAAGTGGCGAACAAATGTATTTGCCATGAAAACACTTGATTTTTCACCCGGTACAGTATATCATATACCCGTCGAAAATCCAAGTATTTTCAAAAAAAAGTCCATCTTTTGTGAACTCGGTGGAGAAACGGGCTTTTTTGGGAGGATATCGTTATGCAATATCATTCTACCCGGGGCGGCGCCCTGCCGGTGGACAGTGCCCGGGCAGTGCTTCGGGGGCTGGCGGAGGACGGCGGACTGTATCTGCCGGAGAGACTGCCGGAGCTGGACTGGCGCCGGGTCGCCGCGTCGGACACCCTTTCCATGGCGGAAGCCATTGCGTCGGCCTTCCTGCCGGATATCCCGGATATGCCGGCGCTGGTTCGGCGCGCCTATGCCGGAAAATTTGAGACGGAGGAGCTGACTCCCACGGTGCAGGCAGGCCCCTTCCGGGTGCTGGAGCTGTTCCGGGGCCCCACTTCGGCGTTCAAGGACGTGGCGCTGTCCATGCTGCCCCAGCTGATGACCGCTGCCCGGGATGCCGTGGGCATGAAGGAGGAGATCCTGATCCTCACCGCCACCTCCGGCGATACCGGAAAGGCGGCGCTGGAGGGCTTCCGGGATGTGCCGGGAATCCGGATCTGCGTATTTTACCCCCACGGGGGCGTGTCCCAGGTTCAGCGGCGGCAGATGGTCAGTCAGGAGGGCGAAAACGTGGCGGTCTGCGCCGTCCGGGGCAATTTTGACGATGCCCAGACCGGCGTGAAGGGGATTTTCACCGAATGCCGCGGCAAAACGCTGCCTGTGGCGCTGTCCTCCGCCAACTCCATCAACATCGGCCGGCTGGTACCCCAGATCACCTACTATTTCAAGGCCTACCGGGATCTGGCGGAAGCCGGGCAGATCCGGATGGGGGACGAGGTGAACTTCTCCGTCCCCACCGGCAATTTCGGGGACATTCTGGCGGGGTATCTGGCAAGGGAGCTGGGGCTTCCGGTGGGGCGGCTGATCTGCGCCTCCAACGCCAACAATGTGCTGACCGACTTCATCCGCACCGGCACCTACGACCGGCGCCGCCCGCTGCATAAGACCCAGTCCCCCTCCATGGACATTCTGGTGTCCTCCAATCTGGAGCGGCTGTTGTATCTGCTGTCCGGGGATGCCGGGCTGGTGGCGGAGAAAATGGATCTGCTGGGTGCCCGGGGATATTATACCGTGTCCGGTACGCTTCTGGAGGCCATTCAGGAGCGATTCTGGGCAGGCTGCTGCGATGACGCCCGGGGCAGCCGAACCATCCGCCGGGTCTGGGAGCGCTGGGGCTACCTCTGCGATCCCCACACCGCCGCGGGCTGGGCCGCTGCGGAAGATTATGTAAACCAAACCGGCGACACCCGCCCCATGGTGGTGCTGTCCACCGCTTCGCCCTACAAATTCCCGGCGGCGGTGCTTGCCGCCATCGGCGGCGATACCCGGGGGGACGAGTTTGACCGGATGGCGCGGCTGGAGGCCATCACCGGCGTGGGGATTCCCCGGAATCTGGCAAATCTGCGGGACAAGCCGGAACGGCACACCGCCGTCATCGACAAAGAGGATATGCTGCGCTTCGTTTGGAAGCTCTGCGGGAAATAAGGAGAGAGACATATGAAACGAGTAACCGTCCGGGTGCCGGCCACCACCGCCAACCTTGGCCCCGGCTTCGACGCCTTCGGCTGCGCCCTGAGCCTGCACACCGACGTGACCTTCGAGGAAACCGACAGCGGGCTGGAGATCACCGGCTGCGACGAGGCCTTCACCGGCCCCGACAATCTGGCCTATACCTCCTACTGCGCCGTGCTGGCCTCCCTCAGCGAGGAGGTGCGGGGTGTGAAGATCCATATCGACGCCCAGATCCCCGTCTGCCGGGGTCTCGGCTCCTCCGCGGCGCTGCTGGTGGCGGGCGCCATCGGTGCCAATGTCCTGCGGGGCGGCAAGCTGTCCACCCAGGGCCTGCTGAACATCACCAACGCCATGGAGGGTCACCCGGACAACCTGGCGCCGGCCTTCTACGGCGGACTCACCGCCTCCATGGTGGACAACGGCCTGCCGGTGACGGTGAGCTTCCCCCTCCACCCGGACTGGCAGTTTCTGGCGCTGGTGCCGGATTTTGACCTGCCCACCACCGTCGCCCGTGAGGCTCTGCCCACCACCTATCCCAGAGCCGACGCGGTGTACAACATTTCCCACGGCGCCATGGTGCTGAAGGCGCTGGAGCTGGGCAACGAGAAGCTGCTGCGCAACGCCATGCAGGACCGGATCCATCAGCCCTACCGCAAGGGTATGATTGCCGACTATGAGAAGATTGAGGCACTGATCCGCACCACCGGAGCCGCCTTCTGCCTCAGCGGCGCGGGCCCCACCCTGCTGTGCATCACCCGGGATCCCATGCTGAAGGACAAGCTGGCGGAAAAGCTGGATCGGATCACCACCGCCAACTGGCAGCTTCTGCCGCTGCACGTGGAATTTCAGGGCGCGCGGGTGCTGCGCTGCGAATAATCCAATCGCCCATCCGGCTGGATGGGCGATTTCTTAAATATTCCTTATGTTTTGACTGAAAACCTTGACGCATTTTGTCCGGGGGAGTATAAGTATAGCATCATAAACAGACCGAGGAGGCGCACCCTATGGTATGGGGAGGCATGGGATCGGTTCGGATCGCCACGCTGATCTTCGCGGCGGCACTGATGACCGGCCTTTATTGGATCCTGCGGAAAAAAACGGAAAAAACCCAGACGCTGGTGCTGGGGGTGCTGTCCCTGCTGGGCATCACCGCCATTCTTTACAACCTCTGCGGCGGCTATCCGGTGCAGGAGCTGCCGCTGCATCTGTGTTCCTTCAATGCCATGGTGCTGCCCGTGGCGGTGTTCACCCGGAACAAAACGCTGGGCAATCTGCTGCTGGTGTGGAGTCTGGGCGCGCTGTCGGCGCTGGTGCTGCCCTTTGAGCTGGTGAATACCAAGCTGCTGAGCTGGGATTTCTTCTTCTATTTCTTCCCCATGTGGTGGAATGCGGGATCCCCATCCTGCTGTTCCAGCTGGGACTGGTGAAAAAGGATCCCAAGTGCATCCTGTCCACGGTGGGCATCTCCATGGCGGTCTACACCGTGACCCATGGGATCAATCTGTGGATCAACAGTCTGGAGCTGCTGAACCGGGATGGCAACCGGATTGCCGTCAACTATATGTTCACCCTCGGCGCCGGGGGCAATCCGCTGGTGGGACTGTTCTGCCGGGTGATTCCCGCGCCCTATTGGCATATGTATCTGGTGATCCCCATTCTGGTGGTGTACCTGCTGCTGGTCTACGCGCCGCAGATCTGGGCGTTCTGCCGCCGGAGGGAAAAACAGCCGGTTTCCCGGTGCCCGTAACCCTTACCGCCGTCGGCGCGGTCAATCGAAAGTGAGGATATGCCCAATGAAATGGGGCTCGTTTACATCTGTCCATATTACCAGCCTCGTGGCCGCTGCCGGCATCCTCGCGGCGCTGTACATGCTGCTGAGGAAGCGAAGCGACCGGGTGCAGACCGCGGTGCTGGGGGTGCTGTCCTTTTCCGGTATCGCTGCCATCGTGTATAACTTCGTGACCGCGGGAACCCTGCCGCTGCAGCTTTGCTCCCTGAACGCCCTGCTGCTGCCGGTGCTGGTCTTTACCCGGAGCCAGCTCATCGGCAATCTGCTGATGGCTTGGGGCTTGGGCGCCGCGGCGGCGCTGGTGTACAACGTGGGGGTGGCGGACGCTCCCGTGTTCGGCATCACCTTCAATCTGTACTATTTTCCCCATGTTCTGGAGTGCGGCATTCCCTGGGTGATGATCGCCCTGGGGAAGGTGCGCAAGGATCCCAGATTCATCCCCTCCACCGTGGGGATCACGGTGAGCGCCTACACGCTGGTGTATTTCGTCAACGTGGTGCTGGAAAGAGCCTTCGGCGGCGCGGTTTACTGCAACTATATGTACTCCCTGTGGCCCACTACGTCGCTGGCGCAGCACTTCTGGGATCTGCTGCCCTGCCGGTACTGGTATATGTATCTGGCGCTGCCCATCCTGACACTGTTTCTGGCAGCCGTTTACGCGCCGCAGCTTGCCCGCTCCCGCCGCCTGCGGAAAATGGGAGAAATGGTGGATCGCCTGCTTCCGCTCCCCAAATCCAATGGGCAGCGGGGAGATGCCCAATAATCGCAAAAGCCCGGCAGCGAAAGCTGCCGGGTATCATGTTTTTTGAAAATGCTGCCGCATTTCTTCGGCTGCCAGCCGCACTTCCTCCCGCAGCTCCCGGGCGGACATCCGAAGAACACCGGAGCGCAGGGCGCTGAGCTGCACCAGCGCGTCGGAGGTGGCAACCCGGATATTGTAGTTGCTGCCGATGCGGCTCACCAGGGATTCGATGTAGCGGTCGCCGGTTTCGTTTTCCCGGGTGTAGACCACCTGCAGGTTGTGATACGGGCGCTTTTCGCCGGGATTGCCCTTGACCCTGTAGCCGTCGAATACGACCACTACCCGGTGCTTGCGGAAGCCGGCGTAGCTGCTCAGGGCGTCCAGAAGCTGCCGCCGGGCGGCTTCCAGATCGGTCTTGGCGGTTTCCGCCAGCTCGTCCCAAGCGAAGATGATGTTGTAACCGTCCACAATGAGGTACTGCTGTCTGGGCGGGCGGATGGACACCGGCTCCGGGACGGAATTGGTCTCCGGCGGACGGTACAGCCGTGTTTTCATGGGGCCGAATTCCCGCTCCAGAATGGCCTCCAGCTCCTTGTCCTCCGGCGCCAGATTCCGGGAGATGATCCGGGGCGGGTGTTCTGTTTTCAGGGCGCTTTCCAGATGCATATACTCGGGAACCCGG
Organism: Bacillota bacterium; assembly: GCA_029007925.1. GTDB lineage: Bacteria > Bacillota > Clostridia > Oscillospirales > Oscillospiraceae > Faecousia. Next base: position 8,326 of record JAQXIT010000022.1, read on the forward strand.
TTCCATTTCACCGTAAAACCGGCGCCGTGGGCGCAGAAAACCGAGTCCGGGGTGTTTTCCGTGTCGGCTTCGGGATCGTAGAGGGTCTGCGCCAGCACCGCTTCGGTGTTGTGGCAGGGCTCATAGCCTTTCAGGGCAAGCTGCAGCCGCCCCCGGCCCTGGGTGTAGGCCGCCACCTGATCGGCATAGTCCTTCAGCTCCGAGGCGGGGACGCTGCCCCGCAGGGTGGAGAAGGCGCCTTCGGCCTCCGGCGGCGAGAAGCTGCCGCCCATGGCCCGGATGTCGGTGATGGCTCTGCCAATGGTTTCCGTGGGCAGGGTCAGGATGAATTCGTACCATGGCTCCAGAAGCACCGATTTTGCCTGCATCAGCCCCTGCCGGATGGCTCGGTAGGTGGCTTCCCGCATATCGCCGCCCTCGGTGTGCTTCAGGTGCGCCCGGCCGGCCAGCAGGGTGATTTTCATGTCCGTAATGGGCGCGCCGGTGAGGACGCCCCGGTGAACCTTCTCCGCCATGTGGGTCAGAATCAGGTTCTGATAGGCTCCGTCCAGCAGATCCGTGGAGCAGTCGGAGGCGAATTCCAGCCCGGCACCCCGGGGCAGGGGCTCCAGCAGCAGATGCACCTCGGCGTAGTGCCGCAGGGGCTCGAAGTGCCCCACGCCCTCCACGGCGTTTTCGATGGTTTCCTTGTAGAAAATGCGCCCGGAATCCAGCGTCACGTCCAGACCGAACCGCTCTTTCACCAGACTGCGGAACACCTCCAGCTGCACCCGTCCCATAATCTGCACATGGATCCGTCCGCCCTCCCACAGGAGATGGAGCTGGGGCTCCTCTTCCTCCAGAAGCCGCAGCATGGGCAGCACGACGGCGGGATCCTTCCCGGGGGGAAGTTCCACCCGGTAGGTCATGACGGGTTCCAGAGCCGGGGGCAGTCCCGGCGTCTCCGCTCCGAGCCCCTGGCCGGCAAAGGTACCGGTGAGGCCGGTGACGGCCACCGTCATGCCGGCTTCCGCTTCCTCGATGGCGGTGAACCGGTCGCCGGAATACCGCCGGAGCTGGACGGCCTTTTCTTCCACGGATTCGCCTTTTTGGTTAACATAACATATAGGAGCCCGTACCTTCAGACTGCCGCCGGTGATCTTCATCCAGGTCAGACGGCTGCCCTGGGGATCCCGGGAGATTTTGTATACTCTGGCGCCAAATTCCGCCGGATACCGGCGCCGGGGCGCGTAGGCATCCAGCGCGTCCAGCAGGGCGTCCACGCCCTCCAGCCGCAGCCCGGAGCCAAAGCAGCATGGGAACAGCTTCCGCCGGGACACCAGGGAACGGATGTCGGAATCCTCCACGGTGCCGGTTTCCAGAAAGCGCTCCAGCAGCGCCTCGTCGCACATGGCGCAGTTTTCCTCGAAATCCGCCGCCGTGTCCACGCATCCCGGGCTGAGCTGGCTCTGCAGACGGCTCAGAAGCGCCGCCCGGTCGGCGCCGGGCAGATCCATTTTGTTGACGAAGAGAAAAACGGGAACCTGATACCGCTCCAGCAACCGCCACAAGGTCAGGGTGTGGGCCTGAACGCCGTCGGTGCCGCTGATGACCAGAACGGCGCAGTCCAGAATGGGCATGACCCGCTCGGCCTCCGGGGCAAAATCCACATGACCCGGCGTGTCCACCAGCGTGATCTCCAGATGCTCCGTCTGCAGCAGGGCCTGCTTGGAGAAGATGGTGATGCCTCTGGCCCGTTCCAGGGCATGGGTGTCCAGACAGGCGTCGCCGTGATCCACCCGTCCCAGCTTCCGCCGGGCGCCGGTGCAGTACAGCATGGCCTCGGAAAGCGTGGTCTTCCCCGCATCCACATGGGCCAGCAGACCCGTACAACATGGTATCTTCTTCGATTGTTCAGACATGGTACAAGCCCCCTCCCATGGATAATTTCGACCATTATACCATGAGAGAGGGCTTTCGTCGATAGAAAAACCGATGTTTTTATAAAAAGTGTGGTATTGCCTGCCATAATAAATGTGGTACTGCCAGCGTATAGAGAGCGTTTCATTTAGGCAGGTTGGGGCAGATATTTACTGTGAGCTTGCTGTCAGGAGAGCGATATACGGTTGCTTTCGTCATTACCAGTTTCCACAGTCTATTCTTTTCTGCGGCTGTAAGAATCTGGTAATTCTCAAGAATGTGCTGGGTGGTGGGGATAATCTGCACAGTCGCCTGTTTCTTTTGATCACCTTCACCCTGCAGTCGAAGAAGGTCTGCTTCTGCGGTCTGGAGCTGTTTGATCTCTTTGGCTCATCCAGTAGGTTTCCCCGGTATCCGTTACCGGTGTATCGGCATCGCCAATCGGAATTTCCACGTCACCGATCCATGGCACATCCGTCAGGGTAAGGACTTTTCCATCGGTATAAGCATCTCCGGTACATTCTGTCGGATCACCATATTGGTCATATTCCTCCCAGGTTCCGGCCATCCCATCGATATAAATACAAGTCAGTACCGACACGGTGGAACCGATTCCCTCTGGCGGATACCAGAACCCATCCAAATCCGCAATGCCGATTTCTCCTCCGGTGCTGACTTCTTCATCGCCGCCTTTTCCTCCGCAGGCGGCCATGCTCAGGCACAGAACCAGCGCCAGCAAAAGACTTGCATACCTTTTTCAATTCTTCATGTTCGTTATTCTCCTTGCTATTGCGCAGATAGGGGTTGTTCTGCGTATCAGCATCCCAGCTTGCGCAGCAGCTTCTCCACATCGGCGGCTTTCAGCACCTTGCCCATGGAGACGACCTTTTCATTCACCACGATGGCAGGCATGGACATGACGCCGTATTCCATGACCTTCTCCATGTCGGTGATATACTCCACCTCCACGTTCAGCCCCAGAGCCTCCACAGCCGCTTTCGCGTTCTCGTACTGCTCGTGGCAGGACTTGCAGCCCGCGCCCAGAACCTTGACGCAGCAGATACCCTCCACGGGCGCGCCGCAGCAGCAAGAGGATGCTTCCGCCTTGGGCGCGGAGCCGCAGCAGCAAGCGGGAACCTTCTTTTCTTCTTCCTTTTTCTTTCCAAAATGGAACAGTGCCATGATTTTTTCCTCCTGAATCAATATTTTCGGGTTTTATCCGCAGCAGCAGCCGGATGATGCTGCGGGCTTGCCGTTTGGGGGTGTCCAGCCGGTGTCATCCCCCACATAGGTGATGGCACCCTGAGGACACAGATTGCCGCAGCCGTGGCAGTGATCCACACAGCCATCGGGATTTACCACAACCGGGACGGGAGCCTTTTCCTTGTCATAGACACCGTGCGCGCACTTCTTTACGCAGCTGCCGCACTCCATACAAGTCAGGATGTCGATGACAGGATACCATTTTTTCGCCATTTTTCATTCCTCCCATTTATACAAGAAAAAATTGAATCGCGTTGAAGAAATATCCCACGATCACGATGCCAAGGATACAGATCGCAATAAACAAACCCAGCAGTTTGGGCTTTACCGCCTTGCGCAGCAGGATGACGGACGGAAGGCTCAGAGTCGTTACCGCCATCATAAAGCTGAGGATGGTTCCCAACTGGGCCCCTTTTGCCAGAAGGGCTTCCGCAACGGGAATGGTGCCGAAAATATCGGCGTACATGGGTACGCCCACGATCACCGCCAGGATCACCCCCAAGGGATTTCGGCTGCCGAGGATGCTCTGAATCCAGGTTTCCGGAATCCAGTTGTGAATCACCGCACCAACGCCAACACCAATGAGGATATAGGGGAATACTTTTTGGAAGGTTCCGAATACCTGCTCTTTGGCATAGATCAGCCGATCCTTCACCGACAGGTCAGGCGCTTCGATATCCACACCGCCCCTGGCTCTGCGGATAAACTCTTCCACATGGTTCTCCATATGCAGCTTCTCAATCATTGTGCCGCCCACAACGGCAATCACCAGACCGAGGATCACATAAATGACGGCTACCTTCGCCCCGAAAATGCTCATGAGCAGCACAAGACTTCCCAAGTCCACCATGGGGGAGGAAATCAGGAAAGAGAAGGTCACGCCCAGAGGCAGTCCGGCGCCGGTAAAGCCAATGAACAGGGGAATGGAGGAGCAGGAGCAGAAGGGCGTCACCGTGCCCAGCAGGGCGGCGATGATGTTCGCCCAAAGCCCCCGGAATCTGCCCAGGATCCGCTTGCTCCGCTCCGGCGGGAAATAGCTCTGGATGCAGGAGATTACAAAAATCAGGAAGCAGAGCAGCACCGTGATTTTGATGACGTCGTAGAGGAAAAACCGGATGCTCCCTCCCCAGCGGGAGGCCGTATCCAGCCCCAGGGCAGACAGGCCTTTGCCGATTACGGCGTTCAGCCACTGCATACCCAGGACTTCATTCTGGAAGAAGTCCCAGATGGATTTCAGAATATTCATCGATTCGACCCTTTCATATTGTTAAATAGAAATACATCAATATTATGAGGGAATGGGAAGCCGTGCCGGAACATGGATTTACGATTCACAGCACGACTTGCTTTCGCAGGCGGGATCAGCGGTAGTGAATCCGCTCAGATACTCCCGGGCAGTCTGAACGCCCTCCGGGGAGATGCGGTAGTGCATCCACTTGCCTTCCTTGCGCCCCACGACAATCCCGGCATCGCACAGAATCTTCATGTGGTGGGACAGGGTGGGCTGGCTGATGCTCATTTCTTCCAGCAGCTTGCAGGCACACTTTTCCCCGCCGCAAAGCAGCTTCAGAATTCGGATGCGGTTCTCATCGCAGAATGCCTTGAACATCATAGCTGTCTTTCGTTCGTCCATAGTGCCCCTCCCATCGATATCTATCGATATTATATGCCGTGCATTCCTTTTTGTCAATGGGTACTTGCAGGATGGATACGCCGGTTCCGAAGCAAACGTTCCGCCTGGAAGGGCCGGAAGCATCCATTCCGGGAGAACGGAATCTCCCGCGGGGATATAAGCGATGCGCATAGCCCGTCCTCCGGCGCAATCTGTGATTTTACAATCATCTTACACACACGCGGTATTGGATTTGATGTTCGCAATGTATCATTGGGTTGTGGTTCAAGGAAACACGAATCAAAACCAAGGAGGAATCAAAATGAAACGAATCATAAGTATCCTGTTGGCGGCACTTCTGATCCTGGCAGCGCTGGCCGGCTGCAGCAGCGGGAAGATCAGCGGCAGCGTGTCCACCAACGGCTCCACCTCGATGGAGAAGGTCATTGGAATCCTGTCCGAGCAGTTCATGAATGACCATGCGGGCGTGACGATTACATACGACGCCACCGGCTCCGGCCCGGGTATCGAAGCGGTTGCGAACGGAACCAGCGATATCGGTCTTGCGTCCCGTGATCTGAAAGCGGAGGAAGCGGAAAAGGGTCTGGTATCCACCACGGTGGCGCTGGACGGCATCGCGATTATTGTGAACGAGAAAAGCTCCGTGCGCGATCTGACCGTGGAGCAGATCGCGGCGATTTTCACCGGAGAATATACCGACTGGGCAGACTTTGGCGGCAGCGGTGAGATTGCCTGCATTGGCCGGGAGGCCGGTTCCGGCACCCGTGACGGCTTTGAATCCATCACCAAGACCAAAGACAAATGTGTCCTCAAGCAGGAGCTGACTTCTACCGGTGCCGTCATCGCGGCAGTTCAGAGCAGCGAAAATGCCATCGGTTATGCCTCCTTCGCGGCCGTGGAAGGCCAGACCGGCATTCGGGTACTCACCGTAAACGGTGTGACCTGCACCGCCGATCATATTGCGGACGGCAGCTATCTGATCCAGCGTCCCTTCAATCTGATTACCCGAAAGGATGCAAAACTCAGCGACGCGGCACAGGCTTTCTTCGATTACATGACCTCTCCGGATGCCGCCGGACTGATTACCAAGGCCGGCGCAGTTCCCGTCGCAAAGTAATATGAAAACAAAATCCGCAAGGAGAATCGCAATGGAGAACGGCATGAATTTGCTGTTTCTCCTTTGCGGCATTATTACGGTTGGCTTTGTCCTTTGCATTTGCGTGTACCTGATTCTGTCCGGCGTCCCGGCAATGGGAAAAATCGGAATCGCGGATTTCTTTTTCGGGAAGATCTGGATGCCTACCGCCCAGACGACAGCTCCTTCCTACGGCATTCTGCCCTTTATCCTGACCAGCATTTCCGGCACAGCCGGGGCAATTCTGATCGGTGTTCCCATCGGGCTGCTGACTGCCGTTTTCCTTGCGAAGGTGGCATCCAAACGGGTGGCGAAGGGCATTCGCGCCGCGGTACAGCTCCTGGCCGGTATCCCTTCCGTGGTGTACGGTTTGGTGGGTATGATCGTGCTGGTGCCGGGAATTCAGAAGCTGTTTCACCTGGCATCCGGCGCGACGCTGCTGGCGGCCATCATTGTGCTGGCCATCATGATCCTGCCCTCCATCATCAATGTGTCGGAAACGGCTCTGCGCGCTGTGCCCAAAGAGTATGAGGACGCTTCCCTGGCGCTGGGCGCTACGGAGATGGAAACCTATTTCCGGGTCAGCATTCCCGCCGCCAAGAGCGGTATCGCAACCGCCGTTGTGCTGGGCGTAGGCAGAGCCATTGGCGAAGCGATGGCCATCATCATGGTTTCGGGAAATGTTCCCAATATGCCGGGGCTGTTTGAACCCGTGCGATTCATGACCACCGCCATCGCCAGCGAAATGGGCTACGCGGCCGTTGGATCCCTGCATCAGCAGGCCCTTTACTCCATCGGTCTGGTGCTGTTTCTGTTCATTATGCTCATCAATGTGCTGCTGAATGTGTTCATCAAAAAGGAGGGCACCAAATGAGCTTTGAGAAGAAGCGCAGATTGTGGAATCAGGGCGTGAAAGCGGCGATCTATGGGGCGTCCGGCCTGACGGTGGCGTTCCTGATTTTTCTGATAGGGTATATTTTTTACCGTGGCGTGCCTTACCTGTCCTGGGAATTGGTCAGTACCCAGACCAGCTATATCCGGGAAACCATCGGAATCCTGCCGAACATCGTCAATACGATCTATATCATTCTGGTGGCGATGGTGATTGCCCTTCCGCTGGGCGTTGGCGCGGCGATTTATCTGACGGAATATGCCGCCAACCGCAGATTGGTGGCGATCATCGAATTCGCGGCCGAAACCCTGACGGGCATTCCCTCCATCATTTTCGGCCTTGTCGGCATGCTGATTTTTGTTCAATTCTGCGGATTGGGTACCGGTATTCTGGCAGGCGGTCTGACGCTGGTCATCATGATCCTGCCCACCATCCTCCGCACCACCCAGGAGAGCCTGAAAACGGTTCCCCAAGCCAACCGCGAAGGCGCCTTGGCCCTGGGCGCGGGGAAATGGCACATGGTGCGCACGGTGGTGCTGCCCAACGCGGTGGACGGAATTGTCACCGGATGTATCCTGGCGGTGGGAAGAATTGTGGGCGAAAGTGCCGCGCTTCTGTTCACGGCCGGCTTCGGACTGCGGCTTCTGGGCTTTATGGATGCGCTGCGCACCTCTTCGGCCACGTTGACCGTTGCGCTCTATGTATATGCCAGCGAGCAGGGGAAAATCGATGTGGCCTTTGCCATTGCGGTCATCCTGATGCTGCTGACGCTGCTGATCAATTTTGCCGCGGGTATTGCGGGGAAAAAACTGAGGAAATCATAATGGATTCGATCATGCAAATCAAAGATCTGAACCTCTGGTACGGAGAGAAGCAGGCGCTGCGCCAAATTTGTGCGGACTTGCCCCGCCATGAGATCACCGCGCTGATCGGGCCCTCGGGCTGCGGGAAATCCACCTTTCTGAAAGTCCTGAACCGGATGCAGGATCTGGTGCCCATTGTGAAGGTCACCGGGCAAGTGCTTTATGAAGGCAGCGATATCTATGATCCCTCGGTGGATGTGACATGGCTGCGCAAGCGCATCGGCATGGTGTTCCAGAAAGCCAATCCTTTCCCCATGAGTATTTATGACAACATCGCCTACGGCCCCCGAACCCACGGAATCCGCGCCAAAGCCAAGCTGGACGAGATCGTGGAGAAATCTCTGCGGGACGCTGCCATCTGGGACGAGGTGAAGGATCGGCTGAAATCCTCCGCAATGGGGCTGTCCGGCGGGCAGCAGCAGAGACTGTGCATTGCAAGAGCGCTGGCGGTGGAGCCGGATATTCTGCTGATGGACGAATCCACTTCCGCGCTCGACCCGATCTCGACGGGGAAAATCGAAGAGCTGGCGGTGCAGCTCAAGGAAAAATATACCGTTGTCATGGTCACACACAATATGCAGCAGGCCGTGCGGGTCTCTGACCGCTGCGCCTTTTTCCTGCTGGGCGAACTGGTGGAGTTTGACCGAACGGAAGTGATGTTCTCTACGCCCAGGGACAAACGGACGGAAGACTATATTACGGGGAGGTTTGGATAAGATGCGTTCACGCTTTGATATGCAGCTGGAAGAGCTGCATCGGGAAATGATTACCATGGGAATGTTCTGCGAGACGGCCATCGCCAAGGCCTCCAAGTCCCTGCTCTCCTGCGATATTTCCATGGCCAACGAACTGCCGGAACTGCTGACGAGAATCAATCAGAAGGAGCGGGATATTGAGGCAATCTGCCTGCGTCTTCTGCTGCACCAGCAGCCGGTGGCCAAGGATCTGCGTACAGTCTCCGCGGCTTTGAAAATGGTCACGGATGTGGAGCGTATCGGCGATCAGTCGGCGGATTTCGCGGAGATTGTAGCCATGGGCCACATCACAAACATTCCGGACACGCTGCCGATCCGCGAAATGGCAACCGCCGTCATGAAAATGGTCACAGAAAGTATTGATGCTTTTGTGAAACAGGATAGAAAAACGGCGGATCTTGTGATAGAATATGATGATGTGGTGGACGGGCTGTTTAACGACTGTAAAGCCGCGCTCATCGACCTGATTAAGTCGCCCGACGCCAACGGCGAGGCGATGGTGGATCTGCTGATGATCTCCAAGTACTTTGAGCGCATCGGTGATCATGCGGTCAACATTGCCAAGTGGGTTCTGTTTTCCATTACGGGAACCATCTGACAAAAGAAGGAACACAACCGTGAAAGCGCGGTTTTTGGGGGTGTCGCAATTTGATTTTTTGCGTGGAAGATGATAACGGTATCCGGGAGCTGATGCTGTATACCATGAAGGCACAAGGATTTGAGGCGGTTGGCTTCCCCAATGCCGCGGCGTTCTGGGAAGCCATGCGCGGCGCCAAACCGGAGCTGATTCTGCTGGACATCATGCTACCCGATGAGGACGGAATCGAGATTCTGAAAAAGCTGCGCTCCTATGTGGTCACGGTGGATATTCCCGTCATCATGGCAACAGCCCGGGGGACGGAATATGATAAGGTCATCGGGCTCGACCTTGGCGCGGATGACTATCTGGTCAAGCCCTTCGGGATGATGGAAATGATGTCCCGCATCAAGGCGGTTCTCCGCAGGGCAAAACCGGAATCCGCTCCCAGGGTGCTGAAAAGCGGTGGGTTGGAGCTGAACGACACCGGCCACGAGGTTCGCGCAGCGGGGCAGTCAATCGAACTGACCCGAAAGGAATACGAGCTTCTGCGCCTGTTTTTGCAGAAGCCCGGCACGGTCTTTTCCCGGGATGCGCTCCTTTCCTCCGTGTGGGGAGTGGACTTCGCGGGGGAAACCAGAACGGTGGATGTCCATATCGCCTCCCTTCGCACCAAGATCGGAGAAGCGGGGGACTGCATCAAGACCGTCCGGGGTGTGGGCTATCGCTGGGAGGCGGAGCCATGACAAAACGAATTTTTCGGGCCGTCTGTGCGGCATCTCTGGTGGTTTTTGCCGTGACCATGCTGCTGATTCTGGGCGCGCTCTATGACTACTTTTCCTCCATCCAGAGCAGCCGGCTCAAGGCGGAGACAGCCTTGGCCGCACAGGGTGTGGAGCTGTCCGGCCTGCGCTACTTTGACGGACTGGATACCGCGCAATACCGCGTGACTTGGATCGCGTCGGATGGCTCCGTCCTGTATGACAGTGTGTCCGATTCCGACGCGATGGAGAATCATCTGCTGCGCCAGGAAATTCAGGAGGCGATGACCACCGGATTCGGGGAAAGCACCCGCTATTCTTCCACGCTGATGCAGCGCTTCCTGTACTGCGCCCAGCGGCTCTCGGACGGCACCGTGATCCGGCTTTCCGAATCCCACGGCAGCGTTTTACTGCTTCTCATCGGCATGATCCGACCGATTCTGATCCTGATGGTTGTTGCGGCCGTCCTGTCCTTCATCCTGGCCGGCAGGCTTTCCAGACGCATCGTGGAGCCCCTGAACCGGCTGAATCTGGAGGAGCCTCTGGAAAATGAGGAATACGATGAGCTCGCGCCCCTTCTGCGCCGCATCAACAGCCAGCAGACCCAGCTCCGTCAGCAGGCGGCCACCCTGCGGCAGAAGCAAAATGAGCTGGATACCATTGTGGGCAGTATGCAGGAGGGGATGGTTCTTCTGGATCAGCGCGGAAAGATCATCTCCATCAACCGCTCCGCGAAAACCCTTCTGGATGCGCCCTATGCCGGATTCGGCGATCAGCTACTGACCGTCAGCAGAAACCCTGAGCTTCAGCAAGCCGTGGAAGCGGCATCAAACGGGCAAAGCACAGCTATCCGCGCGGAGCTTCAGGGCAGAATCATTCAGATCAGCGCGGCTCCGGTGATGTCCGAAAACGGGATTTCCGGTGCGGCCATGGTGTTTTTTGACATTACCCAGAGGGAAAAGGCCGAACAGCAGCGCAGAGAGTTTACCGCCAACGTTTCCCACGAACTGAAAACACCGCTGCAGTCCATTTCCGGCTATTCCGAGCTGATGAAGCTCGGCATGGTCAAGCCGGAGGATGTGCAGCCCTTCGCGGGGAAAATCTATGGGGAAGCCCAGCGGCTGATCTCCCTGGTGGAGGATATTATCAGCCTGTCCCATCTGGATGAAGGAGGCAAGGATCTCCGGTGGTCGGATGTTGACCTGTATGCTTCCGCGGAGGATGTGATTCAGAGTCTGACGGCTCTGGCAGCCGAAAGTCAGGTTTCTTTGGCTCTGGAGGGCGGTCATTGTCAGGTTCACGGTGTGCCGGAACTGATACATGGCATCCTCTACAACCTTTGTGACAATGCCATCAAGTATAATCGCCCCGGCGGTACCGTTACGGTCACCGTCGAAGATCGAACCGTGACGGTGAAAGATACCGGCATCGGCATCCCTCCGGAGCAGCTTGACCGGATTTTTGAGCGCTTCTATCGTGTGGATAAGAGCCGTTCCAAGGAGGTGGGCGGCACCGGCCTGGGGCTGTCCATCGTCAAGCACGCAGCGAAAATCCATCAGGCACAGATTGACGTAAGCAGCACTGTGGGCGAAGGAACGGTGATCGCGGTTCATTTTTAGCTGCCGGAAAACCGCTGGGCGTCTGCCATCCGTATTTGCGCTTTTTTCAAGGCTTCCCCTTATGAAAAACATCCCCGGTTCAGCCATGAACCGGGGATGTGTCTGTTTCCTTAGCTTCACGCGGCTTTGGGGCCTTCCGGCTGGGCGGTGGTGAATGCCCAGGTGAAGGTGATGTCGGTGCCGTCGCTGACGGCCACGATGGTGCCCATTTCATCGGTGCGGAAGATGGTGACGTCCGCGTCCCGGAGCCGGGACATGGGAGCGTCGTGGGGGTGGCCGTAGTCGTTGCCCCGGCCGCAGGAGATCACGCCGTAGGTGGGCATGACCTCGTTGAGGAAGATGTAGCTGGTGGAGGAATAGCTGCCGTGGTGCCCCACCTTCAGCACGTCGGCCTTCAGGTCGGCGCCGGAGTTGATGAGATCCAGCTCCGCCTCCCGCTCCATGTCGCCGGTGAGCAGGAAGCGGTTTTCGCCGTACTGCACCATGATGACCAGAGAGGTGTTGTTGACCTCCAGCGGATAGTCCGCTACGGGGCCCAGCACCTGCAGAGATACATCCCCGTCGCCCATGAAGAACCGCTCTCCCGCCCGGGGATGCTCCACGGTCAGGTTCTGCTGATCGGCGTAGTACAGGAAATCCTCATAATAGTTGGTGTAGTAGTGCCGGGTGCCGGACCAGACACGCCCTGTGGGGTAGGCGGACAGCACCGTGGCCAGACCGCCCACATGGTCGCCGTGGGCATGGGTGGCCACCACCAGATCCAGCTCTTCCACACCCTGATTTTCCAGATAATCCAACAGCATGATGCCGCTTTCGGGGTAGCCGCCGTCGATGAGGACGGCATCGTCGCCGTACTGCAGCAGAATGCTGTCGCCCTGACCCACATCGATGAAGTGAATTTTCAGCTCCTCAGGGGTTTCGCCGGCGGAGGGTCGGGTGTCGGCGGGAGCCGCGTTTCCGCAGCCGCTCAGCAGCAGGCTCAGCAGCAGGAAAATGGCAAGAATACGTTTCATTTGCGCTCCTCTACGGTAAGACCGTGGTTGTTTTTGGGCTTTTTCTGCTGATTCTGCCAGACGCGCATGACCAGACTGTGGGGAAGCAGCTTCACCATCAGCACCTGCAGCTTTACCGGCAGACCGTGGACGGAATAGTCCTTTTTGCTCCGGTACAGATCCTTCAGTCCGGTGGCCACCACATCCTTGGCTTCATACAGCCGGTCGAAATACTGAACCTCGCAGTCGTTGGTCTGGAAGGCGTGGTTGAAAAACTCGGTTTTGACCCATCCGGGATTCATGGCCATGCAGCGGATGCCCGCTCTCTTCAGCTCCTGATTGACGGAGCGGGAATAGCTGAGGACAAAGGCCTTGGTGGCGCCGTAGGTGGTGATGAAGGGCACCGGCTGGAAGGCGGAGAGACTGTCGAGCTGGAGAATGTGGCTGCCCCGGTGCATATAGGGCAGGGTCAGCCGGGTCATCATCACCAGCGCCTTGCAGTTGAGATCCAGCATCCGGCAGTCATCCTCCGGGGAAATCCGCCGGAAATCGCCGAATTTTCCGAAGCCCGCCGCGTTGACCAGCAGCTTCACGTCCGGCTTTTCCGCTTCCAGAAGGGCGGCGTAGGCGCCGAAGCTGCTTTCGTCCAGCAGATCCAGAGCCACGGGGCGAACGGACACGCTGACCTCCGACCGCAGGGATTCCAGCGCCGCCCGGCGGCGGGCGATGACCCAGATTTCGTCCACGGTCACATATTGTCCCAGCTGCAGGACGAATTCCCGTCCCATACCGGAGCTGGCTCCGGTGACGATGGCAATGTTCATGAGAAGGCACCTCCGAAGAAATCAATGGGATCCGGGAAAATTCCGGGCGGCGTCCAGCAGGGCGCCGCGCTGATTGGGTAATGTTTCCTCGACGACCTGATCCAGCAGGGCGCTGAGGCATTGACCGATGGCGGGGCCGGAAAAGCCCAGCGCCATCAGATCCCGGCCGTTTACGGCCAGATCCTTCACCGACAGGCAGGCGTTTTCCGCCAGAATCTGCCGAATCAGGGTTTCGGTTTCCGGGAAGTGCTGATCCCGGCCGACCACGCCCTTGCTGCAGAAGTCCGCCTTCTGCAGCGCCAGAAGCTGCCACAGGGCTTCCTCGCCGCAGCGGCACAGCCGGCGGCGCAGGAGCGCCCGATCCGGCAGCAGATAATCCATGTGATGGGCAATGAGAAAGACCACCCGTTCCCGCAGCGCCGTGGGGGCTTTCAGCCGCCGCAGGATGGCATCCGCCGCCTCGGCGCTGAATTTGGCATGACCTTTGAAATGTCCCTGGCCGTTTTCATCCACCGTGAAGGCGGCGGGCTTGCCCACATCGTGGAGCAGAGCCGCCCAGCGCAGCGCCGGTTCCGGCGGTACGGCCTCGGTGACATGGGCGGTGTGGGTGAATACATCGAAGGCGTGGTGGGGCGTCCGCTGATCGAAGCCCACGGTGGGCGCCAGCTCCGGGATCACCTGGCACAAAATATTGTGGAAGCGCAGCAGATCCTGGGCGGTGACCCAAAGCAGAAGTTTACATAACTCGTCAAATACCCGCTCCCGTGCCAGCGTGTCCATTCCGGGCACCAGCTCCGACATGGCCGCTTCCGTTTCCGGCTCCGGTGCCAGACGGTACCGGGCGGCGAAGCGAACGCCCCGGAGGATCCGCAGGGAATCCTCTTGAAATCGGGTGCGGGGATCGCCCACGGCCCGCAGAATCCGGTTTTCCAGATCCGCCCGGCCGCCGAAGGGGTCGGCATAGCCCCGGATGGGGGAGTAGGCCATGGCGTTGACGGTAAAATCCCGCCGGGACAGATCCGATTCGATATCGGTGACGAAGCGCACCCAGTCCGGGTGGCGGCAGTCCCGGTAGCCGCCCTCGGTGCGGAAGGCGGTGATCTCCACCACGCCCTCGGGGGTGATGACGCCGACGGTGCCGTGCTTTTCTCCGGAGAGTACCAGTCCCCGGCCGGAGAAGACGGCCTTGATCTGTTCCGGGACGGCGGCGGTGCAAAGGTCATAGTCGTGGGGCGTCAGCCCAAGCAGGGAATCCCGGACACAGCCGCCCACGGCATAGCAGGGGAAGCCGGCGTTTTCCAGCGCCGTGAGGCATTGCAGCACATACTCCGGCAGGTGCATCAGCTTTCCTCCTCCCGGCGGCTGCGGAACATCCGCCGGCCGGGCATGGGAATCAGGCTGCACAGGTTGGTAATCATCCACGCGCCGGTGCCCAGGAAGAAGGGAATCTCCCCCCAGTCGGTGAGGGACAGGCAGCAGAAGTACACCGCCGCCAGCGAGAAGAAGGCGCAGGGGCGGCGCTTGCCGATGCCCGCGTCGAAGGCGGCGCGCTGGTAGACGGCCAGCATCAGGCATACGGTGGCCAGAAGCCGGAAGCAGTAGTCCTGAAGCTGGGGATCGGAGCTCCAGTGCCGGTAGAAGCCGATGAGCCGCACCATCAGGTACAGGCTGATGAGCGTGTGAAAAATGGGGGCGGGACGGATGCCCTTTCTGCGGCAGTATCCCAGAAAAACCAGCACGGGAACCATCAGAAGTCCCATCAGCCCCAGCAGCACCGGAAAGGTGCCGGACTTGCCGATCAGCTCCGTCAGCGCGGTGATGCCGATGCCGCCGGCTGCCAGGAAGGTGCCGATGCCGCCGATGTCGGAGGCGGGGAAATTGAAGCGGTATTTGCCGGCTTCCACCAGATCCTTGGTCAGATACGCCAGCATCGCGGCTACGGCGGCCGTCAGCAGCCACAGCAGGATCTCCGCCGGATGACCGGATACCAGCAGACCCTTGTCATCGACACCGGTGCCCAGCAGCCAGAGCCGCAGCAGCAGACCGATACCGCCGGCACAGAGGATCAGGAGGGGGAGCTTGGTTGGTTTGAAAATGTTTTTCATAATGACCTCCCGGGGATTTTACTTCAGCAGCATGACCAGATACAGAATTCCGCTGAGGAGAGGCTGATGGAGCAGATAGATCGGCAGGGACTGCCTGCCGCAGAAGCCGAGAAACCGCAGCACACCCCGGTCGGCTTTGGCGCCGGGAAGCAGACTGACCTGCCGGCGGTAGACCGTCCGCCCGACGGCGGCGCCCAGCAGGAAAAAGCCCAGATTGGGCAGCAGCGGGAAATAATCCGAGGTCGCGAAGCCCTTCCAGGGCAGACCCAGCGGCATGAGCCACGGCCAGTCCGGCCGGGAAAGGGAGCCGAGATAAAAGCCCAGCGCCGTCAGGGCGATGCCCAGAAGTCCCAGCAGCCACCAGGGCATTTTCCGGAACAGGGGCCACAGAATCATGCACACGCCCAGGCAGTGGAGCACGCCGAAATAGATGAGGATGCTTTTGTCGCTCATGCCCAGCCGGTACATTCCGAAGGTGACGGCGCTGCACAGCATTCCGCAGAGAAACACGATCAAACCCCTGCGGACGCTGCGGGAGCCCAAAGTGGCGCAGATGCCGGACAGCAGCAGAAACAGCACGCCGCCCCACTGCTTGACGAAGGTAAAGGCCGGCGGATACTGCCAGGAGACCAGTCCGTACAGCTCTACCAGATCATAGACAAAATGGACGGCCACCATACCCAGGATACAGATCCCCCGGAATACGTCCAGCTCCCAGATCCGCTGCTTCATTGGGCGCTCCCCGCGGCCTTGGCGGCTTCCTCTTCCAGCACCCGGTAGGCCACCTTGCCCACCAGAGTTTTGGGAAGCTCGGAGCGGAACTCCAGCTCTCTGGGAATGGCGTACTTGGCGATCCGGCCCTCGCAGTAGGTGAGGATCTCCTTTTTCAGCTCTTCGGAGGGCTCCACGCCGGGCATGGGCACCACATAGGCCTTGACCCGCTGACCCCGGTACTCGTCCTTGATGCCGATGACGCAGGAAATCAGCACCTTCTCATGGGCGTCGATGATGTTTTCCAACTGGGAGGGGTAGACGTTGTAGCCGGAGGTGATAATCATTCTCTTAAGCCGCTGGCGGAAGTAGACGAAGCCGTCCTCGTCCATGTAGCCCAGGTCGCCGGTGTGGAGCCAGATACGGCCGTCGCCGTGGCGGCGCAGTGTGTTGGCGGTTTCCTCGGGGTGATCCATATAGCCCAGCATGACGGTGGGGCCGGAAACGCAGATTTCGCCTTCGGTGTTGGGATCCACCTCGTCGGTGGTGCCGGGCTTGACAATTTTATAATAGGTATCGGGGAAGGGGACGCCGATGGAGCGGCTGCGGGCATAATCCTTGGGTGTCAGGCAGGAAGCGGTGACGCATTCGGTGGTGCCGTAGCCCTCCCGGATCTGCTCGGAGCAGTTGTGCTCCCGCAGGAAGGCGTCCACCTTCTTCTTCAGCTCCGGGGACAGGCTGTCGCCGCCGGAGAAGACGCCCTTCAGGAAGCTGAGATCCGTATGTTCCAGACTGTCGGCCCGGAGCAGTGCCTCAAACAGGGTGGGAACGCCGGGAATCAGCTCGGGCTTATGCTTTTTCAGAATGTCGGCATAGACCTTCACGCTGAACTGGGGCACCAGAATGCAGGTGGCGCCGTCGATGAGGGCGGTATGGATGCCGATGCCCAGACCAAAGCCGTGGAAAATGGGCATGATGGACAGCATCTTCATGCCGGCCACGGAATTGTAACCGGAGGCGGCGATGGTCTGCATACCCAGGGCGTTAAAGTTCAGATTGCTGAGCATGATGCCCTTGGTGGTGCCGGTGGTGCCGCCGGAGTAGAGGATGGCGGCGCATTCGTCGCACTTGCCGTCGTCGGGGGGCAGGACGGCGTCCTTGCCGTCGGCCACCATGTCCGTCCACAGGGTGTAGCCGCTCCTGGGCAGCTTGGGAATGGCCCGGGCGCCCTTGGTCAGGGGATAGGCCAGATTCAGGGGGAAGGGCAGCTCGTCCACAACCTTGGCGATGAGGATCCGGCAGGGCTCCTTCAGCTCGGGAAGGATGGAGGCCACCTTGCCGTAGAACTGATCCAGCGTCAGAATGGCCTTGCTGTGGGAAACGTTCAGGTAGAAGGCAATCTCCGCCGCGGCGGACAGGGGATGGATCATATTGGGGATGGCGCCGATCCGGTTCAGGGCGTAGAAGCAGTCCACGGCCTGGGGCGTGTTGGCCATGCAGATGGTGACCCGGTCACCCTTGCGGATGCCCAGCTTCACCAGGCCCTTGGCGGCGGCTTCGATGCGCTTGGCGAAGGCGGCGTAGGAGGTTTCCTTGCCCATGAAAATGTAGGCGGAGGAACCGGGACAGCGTTTGGCGGTGTCGGAGACCATCTGATACATGGTCTTCCGGGGATAGTCAATGGTGGCGGGAGTGCTGCCATAGAAGGCTCTCCAGGGAGCGGTGGCGGAAATGCCCATAGCGATTCGTTCCTTTCGTGATGCGTCCGCCGCCATGGCGGCAGCAAACGCGCATATATTCCCATTATATCAGCTGAAAGCGGCAATTTCTACCCCCAATCGAAAAAAACTGCCGATGGAAATTTGACTCTTGTTTCCGGGGGAAAAAGGAAGTATAATAAAGAAAAATCTGAAGCTATGGAGGATTTGGTATGCTGGTTGGGGGAATCACCCTGCTGTCCGCGGTAATCGCGGCGGTTTTGTGCGCCTGTACGGGAGCGTTCGGAAGCCTGACGTGGCTGTGGATGCTGCCGGTGGGATTTCTGGGCGCCTTTCTGGCGCTGCTGGTGCTGGCGGTGCTGTTTTTGTGGATTCTGAGTCTGCTGGTGGACCGGTCGGTGCCGCAGGAGCATGACAGCCTCTTCTACCGCCGGGTGACGGGTATCTATATTCAGGCCATCGTCACGCTGGTGCGGCTGCGGATCCGCACCCAGGGACTGGAGAAAACACCCCAAAGCGGCCGTTTTCTGCTGGTGTGCAATCATCTGAGCAATGCCGACCCGGCCATTTTGCTGCACTGCTTCCCCAAAAGCCAGCTTGCCTTCATCTCCAAGCGGGAGAACGCCAATCTGTTCATCGTGGGCAGAGTGATGCACAAGCTGATGTGCCAGAACGTCAACCGGGAAAACGACCGGGAAGCCATGAAAACCATCCTCAAATGTATCCAGCTCCTGCGGGACGACGAGGTGTCCGTGGCGGTATTCCCCGAGGGTTACATCTACCCGGATCTGAAGCTTCATCATTTCCGCAGCGGCGTGTTCAAGATCGCCCAGCGAACCAAGGTGCCCATTGTGGTCTGCACCCTGAAGAATACCCCGCAGATCTTCGAGAATCTGCCCAGGCTGAAGCCCACGGAGGTGGAGCTGCACCTGCTGGAGGTGATAGCGCCGGAGGACTACGAGGGCATGACCACCGTGGCGCTGGGACAGCGGATCTACGAAGCCATGGCCGCGGATCTGGGGCCGGAGCTGGTATCGGAAGAAAAGGCTTGATTTACGGCGGAAACCTCTGTATAATGAGTTGTCAAACGGAAAAATCCCGATTCTGGAGGATATACACATGAAAAACAGCGAAAAAACCTTGGATATGATCGTCAACCTCTGCAAAAGCCGGGGCTATGTCTACGCCGGCTCCGAAATTTACGGCGGCCTGGCCAACGCATGGGACTTTGGCCCCCTGGGCGTGGAGTTCAAAAACAACGTCAAGAAGGCCTGGCTGAAGAAGTTCGTTCAGGAATCCGACTACAACGTGGGCCTGGATGCCGCCATCCTGATGAACCCCCAGACCTGGGTCACCACCGGCCATGTGGGCAATTTCTCCGATCCTCTGGTGGACTGCCGGGGCTGCGGCTCCCGTCAGCGGGCGGATAAGCTCATCGAAGCCGCCGAATCCGGCAAGGGTGTCAACGTGGACGCCATGAGCTTCGAGGAAATGGACGCCTTCGTCGCCTCCCACGAGGATGTGGTCTGCCCCAACTGCGGCAAGCACAATTTCACCCCCATCCGCAAGTTCAATCTGATGTTCAAGACCCAGATCGGCGTCACCGAGGACACCGCCTCCACGGTCTACCTGCGGCCGGAGACCGCCCAGGGTATTTTCGTCAACTTCGCCAACATCCAGCGCACCACCCGGAAGAAGCTGCCCTTCGGCGTCTGTCAGGTGGGCAAGGCCTTCCGCAATGAGATCACCCCGGGCAACTTCATCTTCCGGATCCGGGAGTTTGAGCAGATGGAGTGCGAGTTCTTCTGCCAGCCCGGCACCGATCTGGAGTGGTTTGCCTACTGGAAGGATTTCTGCAAGAACTGGCTGATCTCCCTGGGCATCAAGGAAGAGAGCCTGCGCCTGCGGGATCATGAGCCCGCCGAGCTGGCCTTCTATTCCCGGGCCACCACGGATATCGAGTATCAGTTCCCCTTCGGCAGCGGCTGGGGCGAGCTGTGGGGCATTGCCGACCGGACGGATTATGATCTGGGCCGCCATCAGGAGGCCAGCGGCAAGAGCCTGGAGTACTTCGATCAGGAAAAGGGCGAGCACTACATCCCCTACGTCATCGAGCCTTCCCTCGGCTGCGACCGGGTGGCACTGGCCTTCCTGTGCGAGGCCTACGACGAGGAAGTGGTGGGTCAGGACAAGAAGGGCAACCCCGATGTCCGCACCGTTCTGCGGCTCCATCCGGCGCTGGCGCCCTTCAAGGCCGCCATTCTGCCCCTGTCCAAGAAGCTGAGCCCCAAGGCCGAGGAGATCTACCGGGAGCTGCGCAAGGACTTCATGGTGGACTTCGACGACGCTGGCTCCATCGGCAAGCGCTACCGCCGGGAGGACGAGATCGGCACGCCCCTGTGCGTCACCGTGGACTTCCAGACCGTGGGCGACGAGAACACTCCCGCGGACAACTGCGTCACCATCCGTGACCGGGATACCATGGAGCAGGTTCGGATCCCCATTGCCGAGCTGAAGGACTATATCACCAATTACTGCCGCTTCTGAAAAGCAGCCCCGGTTCGCCGGGGCTGCTTTTGACATACTGCCCCAGGGTATTCCTGAAAATTTTCCGGAGATTTTCCGGGAAGTTTTCCGCACCGGCGCTCCGGTTTCCGGATCTTTGCGGCAGACGGATCCGGAACGTTTTTCCGCCGCGTCCTTAACGTGAGGACAAAAGAACGACAGAGGAGAAATATCGGGAAATGGCATAATATTTTGTAAAAATGTTTGCATTTTCCCATTCTTTGTGATATACTGTTTGGGCGTTATCATACAATCATTCAAATATGCAAAATTTTGGGCGAAAAGGGATCGCCCGCTATCATTCGAAAGGGGTAATACCAATGTCTCACAAATACGTTTACCTGTTCACCGAGGGCAATGGCAAAATGCGTGAGCTGCTGGGCGGCAAGGGCGCCAATCTGGCCGAAATGACCAATCTGGGTCTGCCGGTTCCTCAGGGCTTCACCATCTCCACCGAGGCCTGCACCAAGTATTATGAGGATGGCCGCCGCATCAACGACGAGATCCGCGAGCAGATCATGGAGTACGTCGGCAAGATGGAGAAGATCACCGGCAAGAAGTTCGGCGATCTGGAGAATCCTCTGCTGGTTTCCGTCCGTTCCGGTGCCCGCGCTTCCATGCCCGGCATGATGGACACCATCCTGAACCTGGGTCTCAACGAGAAAGTCGTGGAGGTTATGGCCGCCAAGTCCGGCAATCCCCGCTGGGCTTACGACTGCTACCGCCGTTTCATCCAGATGTTCTCCGATGTGGTTATGGAAGTGGGCAAGAAGTATTTTGAGAAGCTCATCGACGCCATGAAGGAGCGCAAGGGCGTTACCTACGACAACGAGCTGACCGCCGAGGATCTGAAGGAGCTGGCCGAGCAGTTCAAGGCCGAGTACAAGAACCAG
>JAQXIT010000023.1 GCA_029007925.1 Bacillota bacterium
GCACCTTTAGCTCAGTTGGTAGAGCAACTGACTCTTAATCAGTGGGTCCCCGGTTCGAGTCCGTGAAGGTGCACCAACGGCCCGTTGGTCAAGTGGTTAAGACAGCGGCCTCTCACGCCGTTAACATCGGTTCGAATCCGGTACGGGTCACCAGAAACGCCTCGAAGGAGGCACAGATAAGGGATACGGGATAAGCGGGAAGAGAGAAAGAGCCGAAGAAAGGCGTTTCTTGTTCATGTGGATTATCTCCTATTGATTATCTTGACAAACACCGGAAAAGGTGCTATAATCCGAGCGTTAAAAGCCGAAAGGCGTTTAACATAAACGATGGCGCGAGCCATCCAAACGAGTTGGTATTGATTGCGATGAGGGTCCACCTGTTCCCATCCCGAACACAGCAGTTAAGCTCATCCGCGCCGACGATAGTTGCCGGGCGACTGGCCGTGAAAATAGGTAATGCCAACACAAACCCCATCCTTCCGGATGGGGTTTTTTGTAATAACAAAGAAGTGTACTTCAGGAATCGTCATCGATTTTAACACGATAAAACGTTTTGGAGGGATCCGAATGAGCGGCAGACTGAAACATCAAGGAACAAAAACCCAGGAAACACCCCGGCTGATTCTGCGCCGGTTTACCACGGAGGATGCACAGCCCATGTTTGACAACTGGGCATCGGATCCGGAAGTTACCAAATTTTTGACCTGGCCGGCTCACAACGACCCGGAGATTACTGCCAGAGTCCTGAAAAGCTGGGTGGAGGACTACGCAAAGGCTGACAGCTATCAATGGGCGATTACCCTGAAAACCTTTGGCGACGCACCCATTGGCTCCATCGGGGTTGTGGCCTTCGACGAAGGGACTGCCTGCGCGGAGATTGGCTACTGCATCGGCCGCCGGTGGTGGCATCGGGGAATCATGTCCGAGGCACTGAGCGCCGTGATGGGATTCCTGATCGACGAGGTCGGTGTCAACCGGATTCAGGCAAGACACGACGTCCGCAATCCTCATTCCGGTGCTGTCATGCGCAAATGCGGGATGCGGTACGAGGGCACCTTCCGGCAGGCCGGACGGAATCAGCAGGGGATCTGCGACGTGAGCCAGTACGCGTTTCTGGCCGGGGACGACCCGGAAGTGGAGGATTTTGCCTGAAAAGGTTCAATTTTTTCGCATTTTACGGTTGTAAAATCCAAAGAAATGATATATAATAAACAGGTTAATGAATTTCAATATGGAGCAGCGTAATTATGCAAAAGGATACTTTGGCATTGCAAAGTTATATACAGCCAGGAAAGCGCGTGCATCTTGTGGGCATTGGCGGCGTTTCCATGCGGCCTCTGGGACTGGTACTCAAGGGGATGGGACTGACGGTCACCGGCTCCGACATGAATTCCTCCGTCTCCACGGAAGAACTGGTGGCGCAGGGCATTCCCGTGGCAATCGGCCACAGAGCCGAAAACGTGGAGGGCGCAGACTGCGTGATCCGCACCGCTGCGGTACATAATGACAATCCCGAGATTGCCGGCGCCAGAGCAGCGGGTATCCCGGTGTTCGAGCGGGCGCAGGCATGGGGTGTCATTATGCGTGCCTATCGGAACGCCATCTGCGTTTCCGGCACCCACGGCAAAACCACCACCACTTCCATGCTGGCGCACATTCTCATGGCAGCCGACTGGGATCCCACGGTGATGATCGGCGGATATCTGCCGCTGCTTCACGCGGGGCATCGGGTGGGAAAAGGCGACACCATTCTGCTGGAAAGCTGCGAATACTGCGATTCCTTCCTGAATTTCTTCCCTTCTCTGGCGGTGGTGCTGAATATCGATGCCGACCATCTGGACTATTTCAAGGATCTGCAGGACGTGGAGAAGTCCTTCCGCCAGTTTGCGGAGCTTTCCACCCACGGGATCCTTGCCAACGGCGACGACCGGAACACGGTGGAAACTCTGGCCGGGCTGAACTATGTCAGCTTCGGCTTCGGAACGGAAAACCGGGTTCGGGCGGTGGATGCCTCCGGCGACTGGCGCCGGTTCGACGTGCTGTGCGACGGCGTCCCATACTGCCATCTGGAGCTGCCGGTCTACGGGCATCACAATGCGGTCAATGCCTTGGCGGCGGCAGGTGTGGCGTGGATGTTGGGCATCCCCGGGCAGACCGTGGAAAAAGGACTGGCCGATTTTCACGGCGCTGGCCGGCGCCTGGAATACAAGGGCTCCTGCAACGGCGCCGATGTTTACGACGACTATGCCCATCATCCTAACGAGCTGGAGGCGACCATCGAGGCGGTTCGCGCCATGGGTTACAAGCGGATGATTCTGGCGTTCCAGCCCCATACCTACACCCGAACCAAGGCGCTGTTCGACGATTTCGTGAAGGAGCTGCGCAAGCCGGATGTGGTGGTGCTGGCGGAGATCTACGCCGCCCGGGAGCGCAATACCATCGGCATTTCCTCCCGGGATCTGATGGATCGGATCCCCGGAAGCCTGTACTGCGCAACGCTGCCGGAGGTAACGGCTCGCCTGAAGGAACTGGCGAGGCCCGGTGACGTGATTCTCACCGTTGGCGCCGGCGATATCTACCGGGCGGGAGAGGCGCTGTTCCGGTAAAAAGGAATCGGGCTGCCTGGCAGCCCGACGGGTTATTCCTCTTCCAAAACCAGATGATCCAGTCCCGAGTTTTCAAATTCGCTCATATACTGATCCATCCGGCTGACGATCTCCGGATAGTTGTCGTCGGTGATATCGGCGTAGCCCATGTCCCGGCGGGACAGCTCTTCTGCCAGAATCTCGTAGAATACGTTGTCCTCGTAGTAGGCGATGACCTCCTGAATGCCGCCTTCCTCGTAGGCCTTGGAGGGGATCACGGTGCCATTCCAATCCTCCGCCAGAACGCGCATTCCATTGGTGCGGCACAGGGCGAAGAGCTTGCTCTCCAGATCGTCGTAATCCTGAAAGCGGTCGTCGCCCCGGGTGGAGTTCAAGACCCAGTTGCCGATATACACCATGTCCAGCAGCCTGCGGAATTCCTTGTTGGTCAATTCGATTTGCATGGTGAGTTCTCCTTTGACGATCAATGTGCTGGTGACTATTATATCACGAACTTTCCATATTTCCAGATGGAAATTGTAAATATTCCTGTGAAAATGAGGCGATCAAGATGATGAAATTAAGCGTTTGCGTTCTGTTCGGCGGCATGAGTCCCGAGCATGAGGTGTCGCTCCGTTCCGCGGAGTTCGTGCTGCGCAGCCTGGATCCGGAGAAATACAATGTGGTTCCCGTGGGCATCACCAAGGACGGAGACTGGATCCGCTTCGGCGGGACGGATTATTCCATGCTGCCCAGCGGGGAATGGACGGAGTGCCCCGGCAACCGCAGAGCGGCCATTTCGCCGGTTCGGGGACAGGGACTGCTCAGCTTTGAGGGAGACTGCGTGGTTCGGGAGCGGATCGACGTGGTGTTCCCGGTACTTCACGGCGAAAACGGCGAGGACGGCACCGTTCAGGGCCTGCTGCAGCTGGCGGGGATCCCCTATGTGGGGCCCCATGTGTCCGCCTCCGCGGTGGCCATGGACAAGAGCCTGACCAAGCTGGTGGCCGGGCAGGCCGGCGTGACCCAGGCTCAGTGGGCGCTGGTGCGCCGGAGCGAGCTGGATATCCGGCCGGACAGCGTGATGGACGGCCTGGAGCGGAAGTTCCGCTACCCCGTATTCGTCAAGCCAGCGGGAACCGGCTCCTCCGTGGGCGTGTCCAAAGCCGCCAACCGGCAGGAGCTGAAGGACGCGCTGCTGACGGCGGGTACCTACGATGAGAAGATCCTGGTGGAGGAGTTCATCCACGGCCGGGAGATCGAGGTGGCCGTCATGGGCAACGACAGCCCTGTGGCCTCCGTCTGCGGCGAGATCGACTCCGGCGCGGAATTCTACGACTACGACGCCAAGTACGTCACCGATACCTCCGTGGCCTATATCCCCGCCCGGATTCCCGAGGATGTGGCGGAGCAGGTGCGGGATGCCGCCGTGAAGATCTACACCGCCATCGGCTGTCAGGGCCTCAGCCGGGTGGACTTCTTCGTGACCTATGAAGATCAGCGGGTGGTGTTCAACGAGATCAACACCCTCCCGGGCTTTACCTCCATTTCCATGTACCCCAAGCTCTTTGCCGCCAGCGGCATCCCCGGAGGTCAGCTCATCGATGAACTGCTGAAGCTGGCCATGGAGGCCGCGGAATGAAGCGAAAGGTGATGCTGACCATTCAGGGGCGGCAGACCTATCAGGAGCAGGAGCCGGAGGTCATCGAGCTGGTGACGGAAGGCACCATGGAATTCCGCGGCGGCGGCTGGGATATCTGTTATGAGGAAAGCGATCTGACGGGCTTGAGCGGCGTCAGCACCACCTTCCGGGTGGAACCGGAGCAGGTGATACTCAGCCGCACCGGCGCTTTGCGCTCTCAGATGGTATTCCGGCAGGGCGTGACCCATGAATCCCTGTACCAGATGGAATTCGGCACGCTGATGATCAGCGTCCGTGCCAGCCGGATTTTCTTCGATATTACGCCGGAGGGCGGCTGCATCGATCTGGTGTACGATATCGGCATCGAAAACAGCGCCGCCGGGGTCATCGATTACCATCTGGATATCCGCACCGTGGGAGAGGAAAGCTGACGAACCCCAATCTCAATATGGAGCAAAAAAACGGGCTGCCTGGCAGCCCGTTTTTGTATTTAAGTGGGATCGGAAGGGTCGGTGGGTTCCGGATCCTCCGTGGGGTCGGTGGGATCGATGGGATCCGTAGGATCCGTGGGTTCCACCGGATCCTCGGCCTTGATCTTGACCACCACCCGGTCCAGCTTGGCGTAGGCGGAGGTGGAAATCAGGTTCTCGGAGATCAGATTGCCGGTGAGCTTGGAGATTTTGCGCATATAGACGCTCACATCGCAGCCGGCAATGGGCTGAACCAGAACATCGCCGTTTTTGTAGCCGCCCGGGTTGTCCGGCAGCATGGTGTTGTATACGGTAATGGGTTCCTTGGTTTTGTCCACCTTGTAGGTGAGTTCCACGGTGTAGTCCTTGCTGTCGGTTCCGATGAAGCGGATGACCATTTTCCCGCCGGCGACCTCTGCCTCGATGCGGATGGGCTGAGCGGAGGTGTTGCGGAACCGGAAGTCCAGGCTGCCGTAGTAGACCTCGGCGTCAAAGCCGGTGGCCACGAAGGTGGGGGCGTAGCTGTGACTGTGGCGCTCCAGAATTTCCATATCGGACAGCAGCGCGCAGTTGTAGAGCGTGGTGGCAACCTGACTGAGGCCGCCGCCGACGATCTTGCGGAAGGATTTGCCCACATAGACCCCTACGGACTTGAAGCCGCCCCGGACGGTGGGTTCACCGATCAGGGAGTTGAAGGAGAATTCCTCGTTGGCCTTGATGATCTTGCCGTTCAGCATCTGGCAGGCCAGACGCAGATTGGTATTCCAGTCGGAGTCGCCGGTGAGGCTGGTGGAGAAGGAGGCCAGCACATCCTGGAACATTTCCTTGGTGTAGAACTCGGCGGTAATGTCCGGAGCAATGTAGCGCAGGGACACGGATTGCTCGGAGCCGTAGGCCATGGCGTCCACGATGGCCTTCAGATCCTCTTTGGAAATGCCGTAGCCGTAGACCTCCTGGGTGATCTCGAAGGTATCGGGATCCTGGGTGGCGTCCTTGGGGGCGGTGTACAGATTCAGCTCGGTGTACAGAGCGTCGTAGTCCAGCGGATCGGGGGCAATCTCGGTGCAGGTGCCGGCTACCTCAAACAGATTGATGTTGTAGGCGTCCATGATCTGCTCATACAGCGCTTCGGTGTTCAGGCTGTATTCGGCGGTGCCCTTTTGGATGGTCAGAGTCTGGTGGGTCACGGTGGTGTCCTGGGTGCCGGGCGTGATGGCCGGGCGGGTTCCCTCAATGCGGTAGGTGGTCTGCTTCAGCATGGTGCTGTAGCGGGAGCCCAGCTCATTGACGGCGTTTTGAATATAGCCGGTGTCCAGACTCAGGTAGGGCAGAATGGAAATGGTGTAGGAGGAGCTTTGCGCCTGATCCCGGATCCGCTGCTGCTCCGCCCGGGAGCCGGTGCGGCCGTACTGATAGGCGGCATCCACCACACCGTCCACATCCAGCCGGGCGCCGGTATCCTTGGGAGCCAAGGTAATTTCGGTGTCCAGCAGACGGACGGACATATCCAGTGTGCCGTAGGTGTTGTCCGTGGCGCCGTGAAGGGCGGCTTTTGCCTGCTCCGGGGTCATGCCTCCCAGATTCACTCCCGCCGCGTACACGTTGTTCAGAATTTTGCCGTCGTCCGCGGGCTTGCGCAGCGTGACCACAAGAACGCCGATGAGTATGGCGACCAGCAGCACGACTGCGGCGGCGATGATGACCAGAAGCGTGGTGCGCTGATTCTTTTTCCGGGCAGCCGCCGCGCCGCCGGGCTTCCGGGGAGCGGGACGCTGCTGGGGCGGGGTGCTGCGCCGAACCGGAGGAGGCGCGGAATGCCCGGAGGCGTTTACATCGACCCGCTGGGTGGCATCGGAAACCTCATGCCCCTGGGCGGGGACACGTCCGGTGGCGTTCCCGCTGCGGGCCTCATCAAAAGTATCCTGGCTGATAATCGATCTCTCCTATCTTTCAGCGGCAGAACCGCGCGTAAGTGATCCGTATACACGGGTATTGTATCATATTTCCGGAAAAAAGCAATTACGATTCGTAATAAATCGGAAAAGGAAGGGGAAATTCCGCCGCGGAAGGGTCAATTCAGGCAGTATTTGCGGTAACGATCCACAAAAGCCTTGGATTGGCGCAGGCTGTCGGTGCCGGAGCGCAGCTTCAGCCGCAGGGTCGGCATCTTCGACGCCGCCACAAATTGAACGGCGGATTTGTAGTCGGGATCCGCGCAGAGGGCGCTGACCGCCTCGAAATTCAGATTGCTGAGGGTGAACAGCACGTCGCCGGCCTTCTGGCGGATGTCCTGAATGCCCGCCTGCTGAGCCTTTGCCCGGAGCAGAGCAATGTCGATGAGGTTCAGGACGCCCTTGGGGGGATCGCCGTAGCGGTCGATGATTTCGTCCAGCAGATCGTCGGCGTCCTCCTGGGAGCGGATGGCGGCCATCCGGCGGTAAAGATCCATCCGCTCCTCGCCCCGGGAGACGTACTCCGGATCCACGTTGGCGGTGACGTTCAGATCCGCGGTGCATTCGGGGAGCTTGGGCTTCTCGCCCTTCTCCTCCAGCACCGCCTCGTCCAGCAGCTTCAGGTACATATCGTAGCCCACGCTCATCATATGGCCGGACTGCTCGGCGCCCAGCAGATTGCCGGCGCCCCGGATCTCCAGATCCCGCATGGCGATCTTGAAGCCGGAGCCGAATTCCGCGAAATCCCGGATGGCGGACAGCCGCTTTTCGGCCACCTCCGTCAGATTTTTGTCCGGCTTGTAGGTGAAATAGGCATAGGCGTGGCGGGTGGAGCGTCCCACGCGTCCCCGAAGCTGATGAAGCTGGCTCAGACCGAAACGGTCGGCGTTCTCGATGATGAGGGTGTTGACGTTGGGAATGTCCAGCCCGGTTTCAATGATGGTGGTGCAGACCAGCACCTGAATCTCCCCCTCGGCCATGGCGCTCATGACGTCGCTGAGGGCGTCCTCACCCATCTGACCGTGGGCGACGGCTACGGTCAGGCCGGGGATCCGCCGCCGCAGGGCGCCGGCACACTGATCGATGGTTTCCACCCGGTTGTGCAGGTAGTACACCTGGCCGCCCCGCTCCACCTCCCGGCGGATGGCGTCGTCCAGTACCGCGTTGTTATGCTCCATGACGAAGGTCTGGACGGGATAACGGTCGGCGGGAGGCTCCTCAATGGTGGACATATCCCGGATGCCGGACAGCGCCATGTTCAGGGTTCTGGGAATGGGCGTGGCGGACAGCGTCAGCACATCCACGCCCCTGGCGATTTCCTTGAGCCGCTCCTTGTGGCTGACGCCGAAGCGCTGCTCCTCGTCCACGATGAGCAGCCCCAGATCCTTGAACTGGATGCTTTTCTGCAGCAGCTTGTGGGTGCCGATGATGAGGTCCACGGCGCCGGAGCGGAGGTTCTGCACCGTCCGCTTCTGCTCGGCAGGGGAACGGAACCGGCTCAGCACGTCGATGTTCACGGGAAAGCCCCGGAACCGGGAGATGGCGGTCTGATAGTGCTGCTGGGCGAGGACAGTGGTGGGCACCAGAATGGCGGCCTGTTTGCCGTCCATAATGGCCTTCATCACCGCCCGGAGGGCCACCTCGGTTTTGCCGAAGCCCACGTCGCCGCAGAGCAGCCGATCCATGGGGGTGGGAGATTCCATATCTCCCTTGATCTCCGCGATGCAGCGGAGCTGGTCGTCGGTTTCGGGGTAGGGGAAGTTATCCTCGAATTCCCGCTGCCAGGGAGAATCGGCGGCGAAGGCGTAGCCCTCCTGCCGTTTCCGGGCGGCGTAGAGCTGGATCAGCTCGCCGGCCATGTCCTTGGCGGCCTTGCGGGCCTTGGCTTTGGTTTTCTGCCAGGTGTCGGAGCCGATTTTATTCAGCCGGACGGTGGTGTCCTCTCCGCCGCCGATGTATTTGCTTACCAGATCCAATTGGGTGGCGGGAACGAACAGGGTATCGGAGCCCTGATAGGCGATTTTGATATAGTCCTTTACGGCGCCGTCCACCTTGATCTGCTCCATGGCGACAAAGCGGCCGATACCGTAGTTTTCGTGAACCACCAGATCGCCGGGGGTCAGATCGGTGAAGGAATTCAGCTTCTGACGGTTGGTGGCGGCCTTTTTGGCCTTTTTCTTCGGTTCGCCCCGGGCGATGAGCTGCCCCTCCGTCAGGACGGCCAGCCTGGAGTTGGGATACTCCATGCCGGAGGGCAGGGTGCCCTCCGTCAGCAGAATCTGCCCCTGACCGGGCATGACATTCAGAGGAATGGCCAGAAAGGCGGACAGTCCCTTGGCACTGAGAAGCTCCTGCAGCAGCTCCGCCCGGCGGCGGGTGCCGCACAGCACCAGAGAGGCGAATTCCATTTTCTGGTAGTGCGCCAGATCCGCCGCGGCGGTGTCCAGACTGCCGCCGTAGCTGGGGAGCTGCTTGGCGGTCATGGGCAGGAGTGCCTTGGGCGGGCAGTCCTCGGGGTAGGAGGAGCCGCCGAAGGCGTCGAAATAGGCCACGGTTCTGCCCTTCAGACCGGCGCAGAAGTCCTCCCACTGGCACACATAGTCGCACAGCTCTCCGGCCAGCAGGCCGCCCTGCAGCAGACTGTCGAGCTGCATTCCCATCTCCTCGGTGCGGTTCCGGGCGGTGCGCTTCAGGCTGCCCTGATCGCACAGGACGATGACCGCGTCCGACGGAATGTAGTCGGCGGCGGTGGCCATTTCCGGATAAATCAAAGCCATATACCGGTCGGAGGCCGGGTTTTGAATGCCGTTTTCGTATTTTTCAAGATCTTTTTCCAGCGTCTGGATCAGTGGCTCGTTGAGATTTTTCCGCCGCTTCTGGCGGGCGATGAGGTGGCGCAGATCCTCACATAGTCCCTCGGTGCCCCGGGGATGCAGGGCGCTCTGAGTCTCGCCCACGGGCAGGATTACCACGCCGTCGGTGTTTTCCGTCCGGCGCTGAGTGTCCGGGTCAAAGTAGCCCATGGTGTCCAGCTCGTCACCGAAGAACTCCGCCCGGAAGGGACGGTCGGCGGCGGGGGAGAATACGTCCAGAATTCCGCCCCGGACGGCAAACTGACCGGGGCCCTCCACCATGCCGCAGCGGCTGTAGCCCGCCCGGGTCAGCCGGGCGGTCAGTTCCTCCATGGCGTACTCCCGACCGGTCTCCAGGGAGAAGGCGGCGCCGGACAGCACCTGAGGCGGCATGGTGCGCTGGCTCAGGGCTTCCCAGGTCATGATCTGGAGCCGGGTGACGCCCCGCCGCAGATCAAAAAGCTGCCGCAGACGCTTCTGCTCCCACGCCCGGGAGACCACGGCGGTATCGTACAGGGTCAGCTCCCGCCCGGGGAGAATGGGAACCGTTTCCCCCAGAAAGGAGCGCAGCTCCTCCTGCAGCTTCCGGGCGGCCATGTCGTCCTGACAGACCACCACCATGGGCGCGGAAAGATCCTGCCGCAGCCCTGCGATCATGTGGCTGCGGTTGATCTGGCCGATGCCGGTGACGGCTGCCGACCGGCGGTGGCTCAGCTCCTCCAGAAGGCTTGCGTATTCCGGTATGGTTTTCAGGGCGGACAGGAGCGTTTTCATCGTTTTTCCTCCACGCGACAACGCGGAAAGGGGAGTATTCTCCCCTTTCCGTGGTGATTTGACAATTTTTACGGATGGCTTCCGTTATAGCGTCCGGCGGCCTCGGGAACGCCGTGGTCGATGACGCACAGAGCCGCGTCGGCGGCACGCTCCAGGGCGGAGCCCAGCGCCTTTTCCTCGGCGGCGGAGAAGGACGACAGCACCCAGTCCGCCAGATCCTGCTCGGGATGGGGCTTGGCGCCGACCCCGATCTTGACCCGGGGGAAATCCTGACTGCCCAGCTCGGCAATGATGGACTTGACGCCGTTGTGACCGCCGGCGGAGCCGTCGGCGCGAACCCGGAGACGGCCCGGCTCCAGGGAAATGTCGTCGAACAATACGACAATCCGCTGGGGCGGCACCTGATAGTAGGCGCTGAGCTGCAGCACCGACCGGCCGGAGAGATTCATATAGGTCTGGGGCTTGAGCAGGTACAGCCGCTTGCCGCCGTAGTCGGTCTGGCCGTAAAGCCCCTGAAATTTGCCCTTGTCCACCTTGCAGCCCAGCTTGCCGGCACGGATATCCAGAGCGCGGAACCCGGCGTTGTGCCGGGTTTTTTCGTACTCCCTGCCGGGGTTGCCCAGACCCACGATGAGCCAGCTTTCGCTTTTCTTACCGAACACGGCTCAGAACAGATCGGCGATGGAGGTGCCGCCGTGGACATGGGAGATGGCGCGGGCAAAGATGGGCGCCACATCCAGGAATTTCAGCTTGCCGCTGGGGGTGTTGGCCAGCTGCGGGATGGTGTTCAGGAATACCATCTCCCGGATGGGACTGGCCTCGATGCGCTCGTAGGCAGGGCCGGAGAGAACGCCGTGGGTGGCGCAGGCGTAGACCTCTTTGGCGCCGCCGATTTCCACCAGCGCCTTGGCGGCGTTGCACAGGGAGCCGGCGGTATCCACCATGTCATCGTAGAGAATGCAGGTTTTGCCCTGGACGTTGCCGATGATGTTCATGACCTCGCAGACATTGGCCTTGGGACGGCGCTTGTCCACGATGGCCAGACCCATGTGAATCTTGGCGGCGAAGGCTCTCGCCCGGGATACGGAGCCCACGTCGGGAGAGACGACGACGAACTCCTCATGATCGTATTGATCTTCGGGGAATTTGTTCTGATAATAGCTGACAAAAGTGGGATTGCCCAGCAGATGATCCACCGGGATGTCGAAGAAGCCCTGAATCTGGGCGGCGTG
>JAQXIT010000024.1 GCA_029007925.1 Bacillota bacterium
GCTCCCGCCGAGGCCGAAGTTCCCGCCGCCGAATAAGACGCGGATCTTGTAATATTTTAGGAGGATACGAAAATGGCTTTTACCGCTCAAGATGTTAAGAAGCTGCGTGAAATGACCAACGTCGGCATGATGGACTGCAAGAAGGCTCTTCAGGCCACCGACGGCGATATGGACAAGGCCGTGGACTGGCTGCGGGAAAAGGGTCTGGCCAAGGCCGCCAAGAAGGCCGGCCGTGTGGCCGCCGAGGGCGTGGCTTACGCCGCTGTCATCAACGGTGTGGGCGTGGTCATCGAGGTCAACTCCGAGACCGACTTCGCCGCCAAGACCGACGCTTTCCTGGATCTGGTCAAGAATCTGGCCCAGATCGTGGCCGAGCAGAACCCCGCCGACGTGGAGGCTCTGAAGGGCTGCACCTACCCCGGCACCAGCCTGACCGTCACCGAGATCATGCAGGAGAAGGTCATGTCCATCGGTGAGAATATGCAGATCCGCCGCTTTGCCCGCTTCGCCGACAACACCAGCGTGGCCTACGTCCACGCCGGCGGCACCCATGCCGTTCTGGTCAACCTGGCCGTGGAGGGCGGCATCGACGCCACCGAAATCGGCAAGAACGTGGCCATGCAGATTGCCGCCATGGGCGCCAAGGACTGGGACAAGACCATGGTTCCCCAGGCCGATGTGGATCACGAGCTGCAGGTGCAGGTTGCCCTGATGGACAACGATCCCAAGATGGCCGGCAAGCCCGCCCAGATCAAGGAGAAGATCGCCGCCGGCAAGATCGCCGCGTTCTACAAGGAAAACTGCCTGCTGCAGCAGGAGTTCGTCCGCTCCGACCTGTTCCAGGGCTCCGTGGAGGGCTACATCGCCGACGCCGCCAAGAAGCTGGGCGGCTCCGTCAAGTTCGTCGATGCCGTCCACTATGTCAAGGGCGAGGGCATCGAGAAGAAGGAAGAGAACTTCGCCGATGAAGTGGCGGCTCAGATCGCCGGCGCCGGCAAGTAATTGATCCCCGTTTGCAAGCACCCCTGTGCCAATCGGCACAGGGGTGCTTTTTTGGGGCGCCGCGAGTGGGGATGCGGAATTCGGGATTGGGAATGACGGGAAATCGTACCTCAAGGAGAAGGCTTTTGGGGGCATACCGAAAAATCTGTCATTCCGAGGGAGCGAGCGAGAAGTGGGAATCTCATTTGAAATCCCACGCAGAGACTTAAAATGAGATTGCCACGTCGGGGTTTCACCCCCTCCTCGCAATGACATTTCATTTCTAATTCCTCATTCCTAATTCCTCATCCCCAGCCTTTCCTCTCCCTGCTGTGGAAAAAAATCCGTTTTCCTCTTGACAAACGTCAGTTGGAGCGGTATACTGACGGTAACGTATGCAAGATTGCTCATATGTCAATATTTTGACCCACAGGAGGGATCCCCATGGCCAGAAAAACTTACACACTGGAAAACCTGGACTGCGCCAACTGCGCCGCCAAGATCGAGGCGAAGCTCAACGCCCTGCCCGAGGTGGAGGAGGCAGTCATCGTCTTTCCCACCCGTCAGCTCCGCCTCACCGCCGAGGATCCGGAGGCGCTGCTGCCCCGGCTGCAGGCGCTGGCCCGGACGGTGGAGCCGGATGTAACCATCCTGCCGGAGCAGACCCGTCCCGCTCCCCATTCCCACGGCTGCGAATGCTGCCACGATCACGACCATGACCATGAGCATCACCATGACCACGAACACCATCACGATCATGAACATCACCATGCGCATGACCATGACCACGAACACCATCACGATCATGAACATCACCATGCGCATGAGCATGACCATGACCATGAGCATCACCACGACAGCGGGGACAGGAAGGATCTGGTGTCCATTCTGGCAGGCGCCGGGCTGTTCGTCGCCGGACTGCTGCTGGAGCATCTGGTGCCGTCGCTGCCGCTGCACATCCCGGTGTATGTGGCGGCGTATCTGATCCTCGGCTGGGAGGTCATCGCCGCTGCCGCCAAAAATCTGGTGCGGGGGCACGTTTTCGACGAAAATTTCCTCATGAGCCTGGCCACCCTGGGCGCCTTTGCCATCGGGGAGTTCCCGGAGGCCGTAGGCGTCATGCTGTTCTACCGGGTCGGCGAATACTTTGAGCACCGCGCCGTGGAGCGCAGCCGCAGCCAGATCATGGAGGCGGTGGATCTGCGGCCCGAGGTGGTGAATCTGGCCTCCGGCGAGACCATCCCCGCCGGGGACGCCAAGGCGGGCGATCTGCTGCTGGTGCGTCCCGGCGACCGGATTCCTCTGGACGGCGTGGTGGTCTCCGGCGAGAGCCGGCTGGACACCGCCCCCATTACCGGCGAGCCGGTGCCGGTGAGCGTTCATCCCGGCGACGCCGTCACCTCCGGCTGCGTCAATACCGACGGCCTGCTGACCGTCCGGGTGGAAAAGCCCCTGTCCGAATCCATGGTCACCCGGATTCTGAACAGCGTGGAAAACGCCGCCGCCAGCAAGCCGAAAATCGACCGGTTCATCACCCGCTTCGCCCGGGTCTATACGCCGGTGGTGGTCATCGCCGCGGTGCTGACTGCCGTGATTCCCGGCATCGTCACCGGAAACTGGAGCTACTGGGTCTATACCGCCCTGTCGTTCCTGGTCATGAGCTGCCCCTGCGCGCTGGTGCTCAGCGTGCCGCTGGCCTTCTTCTCCGGCATCGGCGCCGGCAGCCGGAAGGGTATTCTGTTCAAGGGCGGCCTGTCCATCGAGGCGCTGGCCAATGTGAAAGCCGTGGTCATGGACAAAACCGGCACCATCACCAAGGGCGACTTCTCCGTGCAGAAGGGAGAGCCGGCGCTGCTGGCGCTGTGCGCCGCCTGTGAGCAGCACTCCACCCATCCCATCGCCCAGAGCATCGTGGCCGAGGCCAAAGCCCAGGGGCTGGCGCTTGCCCAGCCGGAGCAGCTTGAGGAATACCCCGGCCACGGCATCCGGGCCATTCTGGACGGCCGGGAGATCCTCTGCGGCAACGGAAAACTGATGGAAAAGTTCGGCGCCCAGGGAGAAATCCCCGAAGAAAGCTACGGAACCCAGGTTCTGGTGGCGGAAAACGGCCGGATTCTGGGAAGCATCCTCATCGCGGACACGGTTAAGCCCGACGCCAGGGCCGCCGTGGCCCGGCTGAAGCAAATGGGCACCGCCACCGCCATGCTCACCGGCGACCGTTCGGAGAACGCCGAGGCCGTCCGGGCGGCGGTGGGCATCGACGAAGCCCACGCCCAGCTCCTGCCGGAGACCAAGCTGGAGCGGCTGCGGGAGCTGCGGGTGCGCAAGGGCGCCGTCCTGTTCGTGGGCGACGGCATCAACGACGCCCCGGTGCTGGCCGCCGCCGACGTGGGCGCGGCCATGGGCAGCGGCGCCGACGCCGCCATCGAGGCCGCCGACGCGGTGTTCATGACCTCCTCCGTGGACGCCATCCCCGAGGCGCTGGACATCGCCCGGAAAACCAGGCGCATCGCCTGGGAGAACGTGATCTTCGCCCTGACGGTGAAGCTGGCAGTGATGATTCTGGGTCTGGCGGGACACGCCTCCATGTGGGCGGCGGTGTTCGCCGACTCCGGCGTGGCCATGCTCTGCGCATTGAATTCCATCCGGATGCTGTACCGGAAGCGGTAAGGGGATTGTGAAAAGTTCGTAAACATTCCCCGGATTCCCTTGTATATTCCTTCCGAAAAGGTATAATGAAAATATCATAATACCCGGCTATGCCGGAGGGAGCGATTGTTTTTGAAGCAAATGCTGTTTGTGATGAATCCTTATGCCGGAATGCGGAAGGCCAACCGGTACCTGCCGGACATTCTCGCCCTGTTCAACCGGGCGGGCTATCGGATCACCGCCCATATGACCGCCGGAACCGGAGACTGCACCGAAATCACCCGGGAGCTGGCCGGGGACATGGATCTGGTGGTCTGCGCCGGCGGGGACGGAACCTTCAATGAAGCCGTCAACGGCGTCCTCCTCAGCGGCGCCCGCACCCCCATCGGATATATCCCCTGCGGCTCCACCAACGACTTCGCCAACACCCTGAAGCTGTCCGCCAACGTGCTGCAGGCGGCGGCGGATATCGTGGAGGGCGTCCCCACCTCCTACGACGCGGGACTGTTCAGGGATCGGTACTTCACCTATGTGGCCTCCTTCGGCGCCTTCACCCGGGCGTCCTACGCCACGCCCCAGAACATCAAAAACGCCCTGGGGCACACCGCCTATCTGCTCAGCGGCATTCAGGAGCTGTCCCAGATCCACACGGAGCATCTGCGCTTCGAGACGGAGGACGGGCAGGTCATCGAGGACGATTTTCTCTTCGGCGCCGTGTGCAATTCCACCTCCGTGGGCGGCATCCTGACGCTGGATCCCAGGCAGGTGGACATGACCGACGGGCGGCTGGAGCTGCTGCTGGTGCGTTCGCCCCGGGATCTGCAGGAGCTGAACGAGTGCATCGTGGCGCTGCAGAAAAAGGTGTACAACTGCGCCATGATTACCTTCCTCAGCGCCGCCCGGCTGGAGGTCACGGCGCCGGCGGACATGCCCTGGACGCTGGACGGCGAAAAGGCCGAGGGCAGCGGGCATATCGTCATCGAAAACCGCCATCTGGCCATCCGGCTGATGCAGAAGGAGAAACCGTGAAAAATACCACGCTGTGCTATATCACCCGGGGAGATCAGGTGCTGATGCTCCACCGGGTGAAGAAGGAAAACGACCTGAACCGGGACAAATGGATCGGCATCGGCGGCAAATTCGAGGGGGACGAGAGCCCCGACGAATGCCTCCTGCGGGAAGCCAGGGAGGAAACCGGCCTGACCCTGACCTCCTGGCGCTGCCGGGGCGTGGTGACCTTCCTGACCAACGGCCCCTGGGAAGGGGAATTCATGTACCTGTTCACCGCCGACGGCTTCGAGGGAACCCTCACCGACTGCGACGAGGGCGAGCTGCAATGGGTCAGCCGGGAATTCCTGGATCGGCTCCCCAAATGGGAGGGCGACGCCATTTTTCTGGAGCTGTTGTGGCAGGACGCGCCCTTTTTCCTGCTGAAGCTGCGCTACGACGGCGACCGCCTGACGGAAGCCGTCCTCAACGGCAAACGGATCCGCTGACCGCCGCCCGACAGAAAAGCCCGCCGAGAACCCGGCGGGCTTTTGTTATCCGTTCTGAAGCTGCTGCTTGTGGAACTGGAGGGTGTAGAGCTGGTAGTAGCGTCCCTTGCGGTGGAGCAGCTCCTGATGGCTGCCCTGCTCCAGAATCTGGCCGTGGGACAGGAGGATGATGTTGTCCGAGTGCTGGATGGTGGACAGCCGGTGGGCGACAATCAGCATGGTGCCGATGTTCTTCATCTTCTCCAGGGAATCCTGAATCAGCAGCTCCGTCTCCGTGTCGATATTGGCGGTGGCCTCGTCCAGAATCATGACGCTGGGCTTGTGGAGGATGGTTCTGGCAAAGGACAGAAGCTGCCGCTGGCCGGCGGAGAAATTGTTGCCCCGCTCCCGCACCACCTCGTCCAGACCGTGATCCAGCTTGCGGATGAAGGAATCGGCGTTGACATACCGGCAGGCCTGCCAGACCTCCTCGTCGCTGACCCCCTCCATCCGCAGCAGCAGGTTGCTGCGGATATCGCCGGAGAACAGGAACACATCCTGCAGCATCTGGCCGAAATGCTGCCGCAGGGAGGCGATTTTGATATGGCGGATGTCGATGCCGTCGATGAGGATCTGCCCCTTCTGGATATCGTAATTGCGGCAGATCAGGCTGAGGATGGTGGTTTTGCCGGAGCCGGTGGAGCCAACGAAGGCCACGGTCTGCTTCGGCAGCACATGGAAGGAAACCCCCTTCAGCACCCATTCGCCGGGCTTATAGGCGAACCACACGTCCCGGAACTCGATTTCGCCCCGGATTTCCGTCAGCTCCATGGCGTCGGGCTCGTCCACCACCTCCGGCTCCAGATCCAGAACGGCGAAGATCTTCTCCGCCGAGGCGAAGGCCGACTGGAGGGCGTTGAACTGCTCCGCCAGGGTCTGGATGGGGTTGAAGAACTTGGAGATGTACATATAGAAGGTGACGATGACGCCGCTGTCCAGGGCTTGCCCGAACAGCGTCAGGCCGTCGATGTACCCCTTGCCGCCCAGAAACAGCAGGCACAGCACCGAGGAAATATAGAGCATATACACCATGGGCCGGAAAATGCCGAATACGAAGATCTGGTTCTGCTTGGCTTTCTTCAGCCGGTTGCTTTTCTCCAGAAAATCCGCCATTTTCCGCTCCTCCCGGTTGAAGATCTGGGTGATCTTGATGCCGGAGAGGTTTTCGGACAGATAGGTGTTGATGTCGGTGGTGCCGTCCTTCACCACCCGGTGAACCCGGCGGGAGAATTTCCGGAAAATCACGGTAAACAGCACCAGAAACGGCACGAAGCACAGCACCATCAGCGTCAGGGCGTAGTTCAGCAGCAGCATGGCGCCCAGAACCCCCACAATCACCATGGTATTCTTGACCATGGTCACCAGAATGTTGGTGAACATATGGGAGATGGCGTTGGTGTCGTTGCAGACCCGGGTCACCAGCTTGCCCACGGGGATATTGTTGAGCTGCTCGTGGGACAGGCTTTCCACATGGGTGAAGATGTCCTGCCGCAGGGCGGAGAGGATCTTCTGACCGGTTTTCTGCAGAATCATGGCCTGAAAATAGGTGCAGATCATGGACACGATGAGGATCCCGGCGTAGGCCGCCACCAGCGTGAATAATTTTTGCAGCTCAAAGGTCTCCTTCACGGTCTGCTCGATGTAGCCCACGATCAGCGGCGAGGCGATGTCGTAGGAAATGGACATCAGCATGATAACAAACACCAGCAGGAAGTCCTTTTTGTAGGGCACGGCGTATTTGGCCAGCCGGCGGACGATCTCGCCGTCGGGCATATGCCGGTCGAAGCCCATGGCTTCCTTTTTGTTCTTCGCGGCGGCGTAGGCCAGCACGAAAATCAGGGAGAACGCGCCGATGATGGCGCCCACGATGACAAGGGGAAGATATTCACCCATTTTGCTCGCCTCCTTCCTCCTCCAGACGCTGCAGCTCCACCATTTTCCGGTAGGCGGGGCAGCTTTCCAGCAGGGCCTCGTGGGTGCCGGCGGCAGCCAGCTTCCCGTCGTCGATGAACAGGATCTTGTCCATCCGCTCGATGGTGGAGATCCGGTGGGCGATGAGGATGGTGGTCTTGCCGACCCGGGTGGCCCGGAGATTGTCCAGGATGGTCTTTTCCGTTTTGGTGTCCACGGCGGAGACGGAGTCGTCCAGAATCAGGATGGGGGCGTCCTTCATCAGCGCCCGGGCGATGGAAATGCGCTGCTTCTGACCGCCGGAGACGGTGACGCCCCGCTCGCCCAGCACGGTATCGTAGCCCTTCTGGAATTCCCGGATGTTGCCGTCCACGTCCGCCAGCCGGGCGGCCTCGGAAATGGTGTCCGGTACCTTTCCGTCCACGCCGAAGCCGATGTTGTTGGCGATGGTGTCGGAGAACAGGAAATTGTCCTGGGGCACATAGGCGCAGCCCGCCCGCACCGAGCGGATGGACACGGTGTTCACGTCATGCCCGTCGATAAACAGCGTGCCGTCGGGCACATTGTAGGTGCGCAGAATCAGATCCACCAGCGTGGTCTTGCCGGAGCCGGTCTTGCCCACAAGGCCCACGTTTTCGCCGGGACGGATGGTGAAGGAAATATGCTCCAGGGCGTCGAACTCCCCGTCGGGGTAGCGGAAGGTCAGATCCCGGAACTCGATGCCGCCCCGGATGTCCGTCAGGTCGGCGACGCCGGGACGGTCGTGAACGTCCACCGGCGCGTCCAGCAGGGCGCTGATGCGCTTCAGGGAGGCCTTGCCCCGGCTGGTCATGTCGATCAGCTCGGACACCGCCATGATGGGCCAGACGATGGCGTTGAAATAGCCGATGAACTCCACAAGCTGTCCGGCGTTGAAGCGTCCCCGGTACACCAGATATCCGCCGTAGCCCAGAATGACGCAAATCACGCTCTCCACGAACAGGGACACCAGAATCCGCAGCAGCACCGAGGATTTGGTGAAGTCGATGTTGGCCTGCTCATTCTCCCGGTTCAGCTTCCGGAAGGCCATCAGCTCCCGGGACTCCTTGACGAAGGCCTTGATGACGGCGATGCCGGAGAAGCTCTCCTGGGAGAAATCCGACAGCTTGGAGAAGGCCGCCTGCCGGACGTCCCACTTTTTCATCATGTAGCGCCCCACCACGGTGGCGCAGGCCAGCAGCAGCGCCATGGGGATCAGGGACAGGACGGTGAGCAGACGGTCCATGCCCCACATTTTCCACACCGCCAGCGCCCCCAGGAACACCGCGTCGAAGAACATCAGGAAGCCGGAACCGTAGCAGTCCTGCACCGTGTCCAGATCGTTGGTAAAGAGGCTCATCAGGTCGCCCACCTTGTTGACCTGATAGTATTGCCGGCTCAGATCCTTGGCATGGTCGAACATCCGGTTGCGGATGTCGGTCTCCACCTTGATGGCGGCGCCGAAAATGCACACCCGCCACAGAAACCGTCCCATGACCATGGCCAGAATGATGCCCACCATGGGCATACAGATCCGATCCAGCAGGAAATTCTTGTCAAAGGCCACTTTGGCGCCGTCCACCATGACGAAGCCTTCGTTCATGCCGTTGATGACCATCTGGTACAGGTTGGGGATCACAAGCTGGAAATAGTCCACCGCGATCAGCGCCGCCAACCCCAGCAGAAGCCAGCCGGCATACCGCAGGTAGTACCGGTTTATATGCTTTCCGAATATCATAGCGTACCCTTTCTCCCTCTTTTCGATAAAACGGGAATATTGTAGCATATCGGAGCCGCTTTGGCAATCACTCCCAAGAAAAAAGTTGCGTCCGCAACCCATCCGCCGCGAAAAGCGCGCGCCTTTCCTCCGGTTTTCGTTGCAAAACCGTTCCGGATGTGGTATGATGCTTCCGTGGGACGGGGGACGGCGGAAAAAATGCTGTTTTTGTAAATTTTTCCGTCGTTTACGGGCTGTTCACATTCCCAAAATAGGATGGAATCAGGAGGGATGGCCATGTTCGGATATGTTACGGCAAACCTGAAGGAACTCACCAAAGAACAAACCCGGCGCTACAATCAGGTCTACTGCGGCATCTGCCGCCAGATCCGGGAGCGCTCCGGCGGTCTCTCCCGGCTGGGACTGAGCTACGATATGGCCTTTCTCGCCCTGCTTCTGATGAGCCTCTACGAACCGGAGGAAACCGCCGGCAAGCCGGCCTGCGGACTGCATCCCCTCCGCCCCAAATACTGGGTGGACAACGAATACATCCGCTACGCCGCCGACATGAACGTGGCGCTGGCCTGCCGCAACGCCGACGACGACTGGCAGGACGACCGGAAGCTCTCCGCCAAGGTCATGTCCCGGTCTCTGGGGCGGAATCTCCCCGGGATCCGGGAGCGTTTTCCCCGGCAGTGTCAGGCCATGGACGACTGCATCGCGGAGCTGAACCGTCTGGAGGCGGAAAACTGCCCCAATCCCGACCAGCCCGCCAACTGCTTCGGCACCCTCATGGGGGAGCTGCTGGTGTACCGGGAGGATCTGTGGGCGCCCACCCTGCGGCGGATGGGCATGGCACTGGGGCGGTTCATCTATCTGGGGGACGCCGCCCGGGACTACCGGCGGGACTGCCGGAAAAAGCGGTACAATCCCTTCTCCGCCATGGGCGGCGGGGAGGATCGCCCCCGGTGGGAGGAATATCTGGTGCTGGCCATGGGGCGCTGCACCGGGGAATTTGAAAAGCTCCCGCTGGTGCAGGACAAGGCGCTGCTGGACAACATTCTCTACAGCGGCGTGTGGGTGAATTTCAGAGGGGAGAAAGAGAAGGAGGAAGGCACATGATTCGTGATCCTTACGAGGTTCTCGGCGTCAGCCCCGGCGCGTCCGATGAGGAAATCAAGCAGGCATACCGCCGTCTGGCGAAAAAATACCATCCGGATCTGAATCCCGGCGACGAAACCGCCGCCAAAAAAATGCAGGAGATCAACGCCGCCTACGAGCAGATCAAGAACCCGGAAAAGACGCAGTCCGCCGGGCACCAGAGCTACGGCTATGATCCCTTCGGCGGTCAGCGTCAAAGCGCCGGGGAGGGCGACCGGTATCAGCAGTCGGCCTATCAGTACATCCTCCGGGGCTACTACCGGGAGGCGCTGAACGCGCTGAGCAACTGCCCGGAGAAAAACGCCCGGTGGTACTACCTCAGCGCTCTGGCCAAC
The DNA here is from genome assembly GCA_029007925.1 of Bacillota bacterium. Lineage (GTDB taxonomy): Bacteria > Bacillota > Clostridia > Oscillospirales > Oscillospiraceae > Faecousia. The sequence continues at coordinate 10,308 of JAQXIT010000024.1, forward strand.
GACGGTCTGGGCAATCAGGTCACGGCACTGGAGCATATCCGCCGGGCGGTGAGCCTGGAGCCGGACAACCCCGCCTACCTGCAGGCCCTGCGGAATATCGAAAGCGGCGGCGCCGCCTACCGCACCCAGGCCGGCCAGTACGGCGGCTTCACCATGCGGGGCAGCCCCTGCGCCAATCTGTGCCTGTGCTATCTGGCTCAGCTTTTCTGCTGCCGGGGAAGGTTTTTCTGCTGTTGACTTTCGCCCCGGGCTGTGTTATAATCCCCCCGAAAACCGAATAACCCGTTCCGTGGCGGAGGCGGCGAAAACCGTCGTCCGCTGAACAAGATAACCGGGTGAGAATCCCGGACGGTACCGCCGCTGTATGTGCCGATGGCGGGCTCTTTCGACGAAAGTCGGTCACTGGGGCAACCCGGGAAGGCAGAGCCGCCGCGGGAAATCCCCGCAAAGCACCAGTCAGAAGACCTACGGAACGGATCGCCCGGCTTCTCCGCGGATCCACGGAGAGTGGGTGTTTTTGTCGTGGAAAACCGGCCGCGGCACCGCTTTTGGTGCCGCGGCCGTCATTTTTTAAGGAGGAAAACCATGAAAACCAAAAAACTGTTTCTCACTTTGATTGCCCTGCTGGCCATGGCGGCCATCCTGCTGGCCGGCTGTACCGCCGGCGGCACCACCCCCTCTGCCGGTGCCACCGAGCCCAGCCAGACCCAGCCCTCCGCCGGCGTCACGGATCCCTCCGGGGAATCCAAGACCGAGTACGCCGCCAACTTCACCGTCATCGTCGTCCACAAGGACGGCACCGAAAAGACCTTCACCTACGGCACCAACGAGGAGTACCTGGGGCCCGTTCTGGTAGCGGAAGGCCTCCTCGAGGAGCCGGCCACCCCCGGCTTCTATGACACCGTGGACGGCGAAAAAGCCGACTGGAGCGCCGAGCAGAGCTACTGGGCATTCTATGTCGGCGAGGATTACGCTTCCAAGGGTCTGGATGAGACCCCCATTCACGACGGCGACACCTTCAAGCTGATCTACACCG
>JAQXIT010000025.1 GCA_029007925.1 Bacillota bacterium
GGGATTCCCAATGGCAACCATCCGGGATGTGGCCGAACGAGCCGGTGTGTCCGTATCCACCATCTCCAAATATATCAACGGCGGCCATGTCCGGGGCGAAAACGCCGAGGCCATCCGGGAAGCCATCGCCGCGCTGGACTACCGGGTCAATCCCTTTGCCCGGGGGCTGAAAACCCAGCGCAGCCGCAGCGTGGGCATCCTGCTGCCGGATATGTCCGCTCCCTTCTTCGGCACCGTAGTCATGACGCTGGACAAGGCGCTGCGGGAGCAGGGCTACCACAGCCTGATCTCGGTCTACGGCTCCAACTATGGTCTGGAGCGGGATAAGCTGCGGTTCCTGCTCAACAATGGCATCGACGGTTTGGTTTATATCCCCGAAGATCTTTCCGCCGACGAGTTTTATGAAATGACCGCCAATCTCAGCGTCCCCACGGTGCAGGTGGATCGGATCATTCAGGGTCTCGCCAGCGACGCCGTGCTGGTGGACAACGGTGACGCGGTCTATCAGGCAGCAACCCGGCTCATCGTCCGGGGGCACCGCCGTATCGCCATCATTACCGGCCCCAAATATGTGTTCACTGCCAAGGAGCGGCTGGGCGGCTACCTTCGGGCTCTGTCCGACTATGGGATTCTGTACGACGACGCACTGGTCATCAGCGATCAGAACGCCTTCGCCACCGGCTATCGGGGCTGCGAGACCCTGCTTTCCCTGGCCGATCGACCCACAGCGGTGCTTACCACCAATTACAATATTACCATCGGGCTGGTTACCGCCGCCAGGGAGCGGGGTGTTCGGATCCCGGAGGATATGGATATTTTCGGTTTCGACTGTATGGAAATCTGCACCATGATGCGCCCGCCTCTGCCGGTGATCCATCAGCCGGAGCAGGAGATCGGTCAGCGTGCCGCCTCCTATCTGATTGAGCGGCTGGAGGGCTTCAGCGGTCCGCCCCGTACCACCCGGCTGTGCTGCAGCATTGTACCGGAATAAGGTTTGATATAAGAGCGCGCCGCGCTTTTATATAGGAAAAGTAAAAACCGCCGCGGTCAACGCGGCGAGAATCAGGAGGAACAAACTATGGCAAAAAACAGGTACATCGGTGAATACCCTGTCATCGGTATTCGCCCCATCGTGGACGGCCGCCGCGGACCCATGCGACTGCGGGAGAGTCTGGAAGATCAGGTCATGGCAATGGCCAACGCTGCCAAGAAGCTGTTCGAGGAGAACCTGTACTACTCCAACGGGGAGCACGTCAAGGTCGTTATTGCCGATCACAGCATCGGCCGTGTGCCGGAAGCTGCGGCCTGCGCCGACAAGTTCAAGAAGGAAGGCGTAGCAATCACCCTGTCTGTGACACCCTGCTGGTGCTACGGCTCCGAGACCATGGATATGGATCCTCACACCATTAAGGGCGTCTGGGGCTTCAACGGCACCGAGCGTCCCGGCGCGGTGTATCTGGCCGCCGTTCTGGCCGGTCATGCCCAGAAGGGTCTGCCTGCCTTCGGCATCTACGGTCATGAGGTGCAGGATCGGGATCAGGTCACCCAGATTCCTGATGACGTGAAGGAAAAGCTGCTGCGCTTCGGCCGGGCAGCCGTAGCCGTGGCCACCATGCGTGGCAAGTCCTATCTGCAGATCGGCTCCCAGTGCATGGGCATTGCCGGTTCCATCATCGATCAGGACTTCATGGAGTCCTACCTGGGCATGCGGGTGGAATCCGTGGACGAGGTGGAGATCCTTCGCCGTATGGAAGAAGGCATCTACAATGAGGAAGAGTACCGGAAGGCTCTGGCCTGGACCAAGGAACACTGCAAGGAAGGCCGGGACGACAACCCCGAGTCCGTGGAATTCCTGGGTGAGAACCGCCGGATCAAGTTCACTCCCGAGGAGAAGGAAAAGCAGTGGGAGTTCACCGTCAAGATGTACTGCATCATCAAGGATCTGATGACCGGCAATCCCAACCTGCCCAAGGGCTTTGAGGAAGAAATGCTGGGTCACAACGCCATCGCCGGCGGCTTCCAGGGTCAGCGGCAGTGGACTGACCATTGGCCCAACTGCGACTATCCCGAGGCCTTCCTGTCCTCCACCTTCGACTATGAGGGCGCCCGGGAACCCTACACACTGGCCACCGAGAACGATATTCTCAACGGCTTGGGCATGCTGTTCATGCGTCTGCTGACTCATCGCGCCCAGATCTTCGCCGACGTTCGTACCTATTGGTCCGGCGAGGCCACCGAGCGTGTCACCGGCTACAAGCTGGAGGGCAAGGCCGCTGAGGCCAACGGCATCATCCATCTGCTGAACTCCGGTGCTGCCTGTCTGGACGCCTGCGGTGAATGCACCGACGAAAACGGCAACGCCATCATGAAGAAGTGGTGGGAAGTCACCGACGAGGACATCCGCAAGATGACCGACGCCACCGTGTGGTGTGAGGCTGGCTTCGACAACTTCCGCGGCGGCGGATTCTCCAGCCACTACACCACCCGTGCCGAGATGCCCGCCACCATGATCCGTCTGAATCTGGTCAAGGGTCTGGGCCCCGTGCTGCAGATCGCCGAGGGCTGGACCGTCAAACTGCCCGATGATGTCTCCGACAAGCTGATGGAGCGCACCAATCCCACCTGGCCCTGCACCTGGTTCGCCCCCCGCTGCGACGGCAAGGAAGGCAGCCCCTTCAAGACCGCCTACGAGGTCATGCAGAACTGGGGCGCCAACCATGGTGCCATCTCCTATGGCCACATCGGCGCCGACTTGATTACCATGTGCTCCATGCTGCGGATCCCCGTGTGCATGCACAATGTGCCCGACAGTGACATCTTCCGTCCTGCCGCCTGGAATGCCTTCGGTATGGACAAGGAAGGCCAGGACTACCGTGCCTGCGCCGCCTACGGCCCCATGTACAAGGCTTATTGATCCGATTTTCCATGAAAAATGGCGGTCGCAAGACCGCCATTTTTCGGAACCACATCATTTTTGGAGGTTTTGACAATGCTGAAGAATATTCCCCCCATTCTCTCTCCTGAGCTTCTGAAGGTACTGTCCGAAATGGGTCACAGCGACCGCATCTGCATCGGCGACGGCAATTTCCCCGGTGCCTCCATGGCAAAAGCCGGCGGCGCCGTGTTCCTCCGCGCCGACGGTCACGGTATCCCCGAGCTGCTGGACGCCATTTTGCAGGTGTTCCCGCTGGACGCCTATGTGGAGACCCCGGCTATGCTGATGGAAAAGATGGACAGGGACAAGGATCTGGAGATCCCCGTATGGGACGAGTACAAGCGGGTCATCGCCAAGCACGACAGCCGGGGCGAGAGCGCCGTGGGCGCCTATGAACGCTTCGCGTTCTACGAAGAGGCCAAGAAGTGCTACTGCATTCTCCAGTCCGGCGAGACAGCCATCTACGCCAACATCATTCTGCAGAAGGGCGTCATCTGAGGAGCCGCCATGGAGCAGATGATCTCCATATGTGAAACCACGCTGCCGGTGTTCCTGGCGCTGGCGCTGGGCGGGCTGTGCCGGGCGCGGAACTTTCTGAGCCGGGAGGGTGTGGACACCCTCAAGAAGGTAGTCATCAACCTGACGCTGCCGGCGGTGCTGCTGAATGCCTTCGCGTCGGCGGAGTACTCCACGGCGGCGCTGATTCTGCCGGCCGTCATGTTCGCGCTGTGCTGTCTCGCGCTGGGGCTTGGGTTCCTCATCATCCGGGTCAGCGGCATGAAGAGCCGCCTGGCGCCCTTTGTGGCCACCGGATTTGAGGCAGGAATGCTGGGCTATGCTCTGTTCACGCTGCTGTTCCCGGAGGTCAGCGTTTCCCGGTTCGCGCTGCTGGATCTGGGGCAGACCCTGTTCGTGTTCACCCTGTTCAAGATCCTTCTGACGGGTAAGACGGATCTGCGTGCCGTTGGCCGGGACATTGTTACGTCGCCCATTTTGTGGGCGGTGTTTGCCGGCGTGATTCTGGGCGCCACCGGACTATACGGCAAAATGGGTCAGTGGGGCGTCGGCGGTATTCTGGACTCGGTGACGGATTTTGTTTCCGCGCCTACGGCCATGATTATCCTGCTGACGGTGGGCTACGATCTGGTACCCCGGGAGATTCCGTGGAAGAAGACGGCGGGACTGATTGTCATGCGTCTGGCGGTGATGGCGGTGGTGCTGGGAGTTCTGGTGCTGCTGAACCGGACTGTGTTGAAGGGCATGATCTTTGAGGGCGCCGCGGTGCTGATGTGCATCCTTCCGCCGCCCTATGTGATCCCGGTGTTTGGCGACGAACCCTCCGAACGGGTGCAGATTTCCTCCGCGCTTTCCGCCCTGACACTGGTGACGGTGGTGCTGTTCGCGGTGCTGTCCGTCGTAATCGGCATAAAATGAAAGGAATTCCCCGGAAACCGTTTCCGGGGAATTCTTGCTGTTGACAGTTTGCGGGAGTATGATATGGTGAATGTACAAAATAACCGAAATGGGTATGATACCCGTGGGCAGACGGGGGAACATGATAACCGTAAGATTACCCGGAAAGCTCCTTGCCCTGGTTTTGCCCACGTTGTCTGCCGCCGAATTCTATTGACTTTTTCGGAAAAGTATTCTATAATGCACCCATGGGCAAGGTCGTCCGGCGGAAACGTCAGGGCGGCCTTTCTTTTTTAGGGGATGACCCCCATCAGTCTGATCAACGAGGTGCCGCTTATGGAAAAGAAACAAATCAATTGGAACCGTCTGGAGTTTGCCTATACCCCCACCGACTGGCGCTATGTCTCCGACTACGCCGACGGACGCTGGGACGCGGGACGCCTGACCGATCAGCCGCAGATCGTTCTGAACGAAAGCGCTTGTGTTCTGCACTATGCCCAGACCTGCTTCGAGGGCCTGAAGGCCTACACCGCCGCCGACGGAAGGATTTTTTGCTTCCGCCCGGATCTGAACGCACAGCGCATGGCGGATTCCTGCCGGAGGATGAAAATGCCCGTGTTTCCCGAGGAACGCTTCCTGAAAGCTGTGGAAGAAACCGTCCGGGCAAACCTGCCGTGGGTACCGCCCTACGGCTCCGGTGCCTCCTTCTATCTGCGGCCGCTGATGATCGGCACCACTCCGGTGCTGGGCGTGAAGCCGGCGCAGGAATTCCAGTTCCGCCTGTTCGGAAGCCCCGTGGGGCCCTATTTCCACGGCGGCGTCCGTCCGCTGACCCTGCGGGTCTCCGATATGGATCGGGCCGCTCCCAGAGGTACCGGTCACATCAAGGCCGGCCTGAACTATGCCATGAGCCTGTACAACATCGTGGACGCTCACGAGCAGGGCTATGATGAGAACGTCTATCTGGATCCCGCCACCCGCACCTGCATCGAGGAAACCGGCGGCGCCAACATTCTGTTCGTATCCCGGGACGGAAAGCTGGTTACCCCTAAGTCCGGCTCCATTCTGCCCTCCATCACCAGACGATCCCTGCTGCAGGTGGCGGAGGAATATCTGGGCATCCCGGTGGAGGAGCGGGAGATCCCTCTGGAGGAAATCAGCGGGTTTGCCGAGTGCGGCCTGTGCGGCACCGCGGCGGTGATCTCTCCCGTCGGCTGCATTGTGGATCACGGGAAGGAAATCTGCTTTACCGGCATGGGGCCGGTACTCCGGAAGCTGTATGACACTTTTGTGGATATTCGGATGGGACGGATTGAGGCACCGGAAGGATGGCTCTATGAAATCGTCTGATCCGCTTCCCCCAGGCAGTCCGCCACCTCTTCCTCAGTGAGGGGACGGTTCCGGGAGAAGGCCAGAGACACCAGCTTCCGCAGCAGAGCGCGGCGAATGCCGAAGTCGGGATACCTCCGCTGCAGCGCCGGCCGCAGATCGCAGATCCATTCCAGAATCTCATCCACACGCTCCGGGATCCGCGACTGAATCTCCTCCCGGAGCAGAACCGCGGCGGCGGGGCTTTTGCCCCCGGTGCTGATGCCCACGGTGAGAGCCCCCTCCGAAATCAGCGCGGGGAAATAGAAGGTACACAGCGGCGGGTCATCCACCGCGTTGACGGGAATCCGCCGCAGTCGGCACTGCTCGCTGACGCGGCGGTTTTCTTCCCGATCCTCCCCGGCGGCAATCACGAAGGCGGGATTGGCTTCCAGATCCTCCGGGGAAAAGGTGCCGATCCGCCCTTCCACGCCGAGCTGCTCCAGAATCTCCGGGAGAATCCGTGGCGCCGTCACCACCAGTCGGGCGCCGAAGGGTAGCAGCCGCTGCACCTTCTCCAGCGCCGCCTTCCCGCCGCCGTAAATCAGCACGGTTTGTCCGGCAATATCGGTAAATATGGGGAAATAGCCCATTTTTACACCTGCTTTCCGGGAGTGTAGTAATATTTCCATCCGTCCGGGGTTTCCAATCGCTCCAGTCGGATGTCGAACACGTCATCCACGGTGTGCCGGAGGAAGATTTCCTCCGGCGTGCCGGTGTCCGCGATGCGTCCGTCGCGCATCAGAACCAGCCGGTCGCCGTACTCCATGGCCATGGCCAGATCATGCAGAACCAGTACCACCGCTTTTCCGTCCCCGGCCAGAGATCGGGCCAGCGCCATCAGCCGAAGCTGGTGGGAGATGTCCAGAAATGTGTTGGGTTCGTCCATCAGCACGGCGGGGGTATCCTGCGCCAGCGCCATGGCAATGCAGACTTTCTGCCGCATACCGCCGGAGAGCCGGCTGACCGGTTCCTCCGCCAGCTCCCGGATCCCCAGCCGGATCATGGCCTCGTCGGCCGCTGCGTAGTCCGCGGGGCGGTATCTGCGGGGATAGCTGAGGTAGGGAAACCGGCCGTGGAGCACCATCCGCCGGACGGTGATGTCGGGCACGGATCTGCTCTGGGGCAGATAGGCCATCTGCTTCGCCAGCGCCCCGGGGGAATTATGCCCCGCGTCCTGCCCCTGTATCCGGATTGTACCGCTGCGGACGGGAACGATGCCCACCAGCGCTTTCAGCAGAGTGCTTTTTCCGCAGCCGTTGGGGCCGGCGAGTATCGTGACGGTTCCCGCCGGGAAGGTAAGGCTTACATCGTGCAGTACATCCTTGCCGGAATATCCTGCGCAGACGGCTTCCAGTTCAATCATTCCGATGCCCTCCTTTCCGCTTCCAAAGCAGGAAAACAAAGAAGGGCCCGCCCAACAGCGACATCAGGATGCCCACCGGCAGCTCGTAAGGCGCAAAGATCAGCCGGGAGATCAGATCGCAGGCGGTCACGAAGCCGGCACCGCCCACGGCGCACAGCGGCAGCAGCTTCCGGCTCTCGCTGCCCACCAGACGCCTGGCGGCGTGAGGAACAATCAGCCCGATAAAACCCAAAAGACCGGCAAAGCTGACGCTGGCGCCTGCCAGCAGTGCAGCCAGCAGCAGGAAAAGGAAACGGGTACGTTTCACCGGCAGACCCAATCCCTGGGCGGTATCCTCGCCCAGCGCCAGCACATCCAGCTCATTGAGCATGGTCATCATCAGCGCCAGCGCGATCAGAATCAACACGCCGGCGGGCAGCAGCCGGGCGGCGGACACCGAGGAAAAGCCGCCTACGCGGAAATCCGCGCTCATGGTCCCGGCTTCGGGAAACAGGGTGCGGATGCCCTCCGACAGAGCGTTGAGAAAGCTGTTCACCGCTGCGCCTCCCAGAATCACAGTGGTTCGGGAGGCGCCGGCCTTTTGGGCGGTAAAGGTCACCAGCAGCGCCGCCAGCAGGGCGCCGGCAAAGGAGGCGCCGGTAATGATCCAGCCGGAAAGCGCCCCCGCGGCGCAGCAGACGGTGACCGCCAGTCCGGCTCCGGCATTGACGCCGATAATACCTGGGGAGGCCAGCTGATTGGACAGCACCCCCTGAATCACCGCACCGGATACGGCCAGTCCGGCACCGGACAAAAGACAGGCGGCGGTTCTGGGCAGGCGGACATACCAGAGGATCGCTCCAGCGGTGCCGCTGTCGGCCCCGAACCGCAGGGCGTCCCAAAGCTCCCCAAGGGAGAGCCTGGCGGCGCCCAGACACAGGCTGCACACCGCTGCCGTCAGACACAGCAGTCCCGCCGCCAGAAAAACCGGAACCGTCTTAGCGGCTGCCGGACAGGATATCTTCCATCGTTTCATAGGCTTCTCCCCAGCGGTTGTTCGGCTTCAGACCGTACAGCGCCTTCTCCAGCGTATAGACCCGTTCCTCTTTCACTGCGGTCAGCCGGCTCCAGGCGGGATTCTCCGCAATGAAGCGCCGGATGTTATCTTCCATGCCGGAAATATTATCGCCCTGGGGGACGAAGAAAATGTAGTCCGGATCGGCCTCCAGAATCCGCTCCATGGACAGATTCTCCAGCAGAGAGCCGTCGGAATCGGCGATGTTGACGCAGCCCAGCGCCTTGAGAATCTCGCCCAGGACGTTGCCGTCGCTGTTTTTTGCCCGGATGCTGGAGGCGGAGGCCCGCAGAGACAGGACGGTGGGCGCCTTCTCCGATTCCAGCCGTGTCCGGCTGTGGTCGAGAACGGCATCGATCTGCGCGCGGACGGAAAGGCCGTTTTCCGTGTACAGATCCGCTCTGCCCGTGATGTCGGTGGAGATCTTCAGCATCCGCAGGTAGTCTTCAAAATCCGACACGTCAAAATAGGAGGTGGGAATGCCGGTGCTTTCCAGCGTATCCAACCACTGTATCTGCTGGGCGGTGTTGACGCTGGCGATGATGAAGTCCGGCTGGGCGGAGAGAAGTTTCTCCAGACTCAGCTCCTTGGTCATACCCAGATTCACCGCGTCCGCCGGCAGGGGGAGATCAAAGTCCTCCCAGGCGTCGTCTGCGGAGGCGCACACGGTGCCGCCGGCCAGATACCAGATCTGGGCAAAGCTGCCCAGCAGCGGTGCCACCCGCCCGGGATTCTCCACGGTAACGGTGCGTCCCAGATCGTCGGTGAAGGTATAATCCCCGGACGACGGGGCGGCGGTGTCCGCGGCAGGCGCCGCGCAGCCGGTCAGAAGAAGCAAAATCAGAAGCAGGGAAATCCATTTTTTCATGGTCAAAAACTCACTTTCACAAAAGAATACCGAACCGCGTCGGCAAAAGGGTATACGAATCCTCTCAAGGTTTGCGCGCCTTGAGAGGAATTCGTTTTAAGGCCCTTTCACTGTCTTACGCAGTCCGGCAGATTCCTGTCAGGGAATGGGAATATGTTGTTTAGCAGGTGGCGCCGCCCTTGACGGTCTTTTTCAGGATGGCGTCCTTATCGATGGAATCGGACAGCAGCTTGTCGTTGACATAGTCAAAGCCCAGACGATCCACGGTGTCGGCGAAGCGCTCGCCGGAGATGCCCTCGTCCCGGAACAGCAGGATGGCCTTCTCCACCACGTCCATGACTTCTTCCTCCGAGGTGAAGATCCGGGTCAGAGGCCGGCCGTGAGCCACACGCTTGCCCCAGCGGCCACCGATGTAGATTTTGAAGCCTTCCTGATACTCTTCCAGCGCGCCGAAGGGGCACTTGCCCTTGCAGCGGCCGCAGTTGTTGCACTCCGTGGGATCGATGCGGATCTTGCCGTCCAGAACCTTGGCGACCTTGACCGGGCAGCTCTGCTGCACCTGACACCGGCCGCAGCCCCGGCACTTGGCAAAGTCCACCATGGGAACCCGCTGGCCGATGATGCCCAGATCGTTCAGGTCGGGCTTGACGCAGTTGTTGGGACAGCCGCCCACGGCAATCTTGAATTTGTGGGGCAGGGTGACGCCGTGGTAGCCCACATAGAATTTCTCGTGGAGCTTTTCGCTCAGGCCGTAGGTGTCGCACAGACCGTACTGGCAGGTAGTGCCTTTGCAGGAAACCACGGGGCGCACCAGACTGCCGGTGCCGCCGGTGGAAAGACCGTGCTCACCCAGGAAGTCTATGAGGGGCTGAATGTCGGCATGGCGGACACCCTGGATTTCCAGCGTCAGCCGGGTGGTCATGGTGACGGCGCCGGAACCGAACCGCTCGGCGGCTTCGGCGATGACCCGATGCTCCTCGGAGGTGATTTTGCCGTTGCGGGTAATGACCCGGACGTTGAATACGTCGGCGTAGCGCTTGTCCTGCAGGCAGCCCAGCGCCTTTACCCGCTTGATCTCCTCGGGAGGCAGGGTACCGCCGGTGAAGGGTACCTTCACGGTGTTCACCTAGAGGCCGCCCTCCAGCGCCCGGGTGTTGGTGTAGCCCATGGCCTTCAGCCGATTCTGCAGGAAGTAACCACGCTTGCCCCTGGCGCAGACCAGAAGCAGCTTGTCGTCCTTCTCCAGACCCTCGATGGGGCCGGTGACCTTGCCAAGATCCACCCACCTGGCACCGGGAATGGCGGGAGCGGGACTGACATCGATGACCTTGTAGCCCCGGGCCTTGCCGGCGGCATACTCGGCGGGCGTGAAGCTCTCGTATTCGCCGCTGAGCTTGTTTTCCAGTATGTAACAGGCCTGAACGAAGGGATGAATGGCGGTGGAGAAGGGGGGAGCGTAGGCAAAGTCCAGTGTGTCGAAATCCTCTGCCTTGGCACCCATGGCGATGCCGGTGACGGCGATGTCCACCATTTTGTCCACGCTGCCGGCGCCCAGAACCTGAATACCCAGCAGCCTGTGGGATTCCCGGTCGGCGATCAGCTTGGTGACGAAGGCGTCGGAGCCGGGGTAGTAGTGGGCTTTGTCGTCGGTGACGCAGGTGGCGGTGATGACATCGTAACCCGCTTCTTTGGCCTGAGCTTCGGTCAGACCCGTGCGGCCGGCGTTGAGGGAGTCGGTCAGCTTCACCACGCCGGTACCCAGACAGCCGCCGTAGGGCGCGGTCTTGCCGGCGAGATTTTTGGCCAGACACCGGCCGGTGATGTTGGCGGTGGAGCCCATGGCGGACCACTGACCTTTTCCGGTGATCCGGTTGTACACCTGGGCGCAGTCGCCCACGGCGTAGACATCCGGCAGATTGGTGCGCTGGAATTCATCCACCAGAATGGCTCCCCGGTTCATTTCCAGACCGGAATCCTGCAGAAACCCGGTGGCGGGGCGGATTCCGATGGCCAGAACCACCACTTCGCCCGGGAAATTTCCCACACCGGTGCGGATGCCTTCCGCTTTTTCATTGCCCAGAACTTCTTCCAGACCGGCACCGGTGACCACCCGGATGCCCTTGCTCTGGAGCTTGCGGCGAATGAAGTCGGCCATCTCCGGGTCGAAGAGGTTGGGCATTACCTGGAATGCCAGATCCACCACGGTGACCTTCAGTCCCTGCGCCAGCAGATTCTCGGCAATCTCCAGACCGATGAAGCCGCCGCCCACCACCACCGCGGAGCGGCATCCGTTGGCCTTCACATAATCCCGCAGCCCAATGGCATCGTCGGGGGTGCGCATGGTGAACACGCCGGGCAGGGAGGTACCGGGAACCCTGGGAACGAAGGGAGCCGCGCCCACGGCGAGAATCAGCTTGTCGTAGGAAACCGTTTCGCCGCCGGCGAAGGAGACGGTTTTGGCGGCGGCGTCGATGCCGACGGCTTCCATACCGGTTCTGACTTCCACGCCGGTGAGAGCGGTGTACTTCGCCGGGGTGTTGACGATCAGCTCATCCCGGGTCTCGATGCTGCCGCCCACATAGTAGGGAAGGCCGCAGCCGGCGTAGGAAATATCTTGCCCTTTGGTGCAGATCGTGACGTTTGCGCTGCGGTTTTCCCGCTTCAGCTTGGCGGCGGCCTTGGTACCAGCGGCTACGCCGCCGATTACGATGACGTTCATTGGCAATGTCTCCTTATTTAATATTGTATCTTGATTATAGCACGGTCTATGTGATAAAATCAACTTATAGTTCATTATGTACTGATTTGATTTTCTTATAAAGGAGCATGACCATGCTGGACTATCGGATGGAAACCTTTCTGACGCTCTGCGAGGTGATGAATTACCGGGAGACAGCGCGGATGCTGCATATTTCCCAGCCCGCCGTGACCCAGCACATTCAGCATCTGGAGCGGGAATACGGCTGCCGCCTGTTTTCCTATGACGGACACCGGCTGACCAAAACCGACGACGCCCGGATTATGGAGGAGTATGCCCGCTCCATGAAATATAACGAGCTGTCCCTGCGGCAACGGCTGGAGTCCAGAGACATCCGGGAGCTGAAGATCGGCGCCACCAAAACCATCGGTGACTACGTCATCGGCAATCAGGTGCGGGATTTTCTGTCCCGGAAGGAGAATGCCCTGACCCTGATCGTGGACAATACCGAAAACCTGCTGCGGATGCTGGAGGAAAACCGGCTGGACTTCGCCATTGTAGAGGGCGGCTTCGACAAACGGCGTTTCGACTGGCAGCCCTTCCGCTCGGAGCCTTTTGTGGGCATCTGCGGGAAGAATCACCCCTTCTGCGGGCGTGAGATTACCGTGCCGGAGCTACTGACCCAGACCGTGATCCACCGGGAGCCGGGCTCCGGAACCCGGGCCATTCTGGAGCAGAAGCTCCAGGGCTACAACGAATCTCTGGAACGATTCCGGCGGCACATCTGCATCAGCAGCTTCAAGCTGATTCTGGAGGCGGTGAAGTCGGGAATCGGCGTTAGCTTCGTGTACCGGGTTCTGGCGGACAGTGACCCGGAGCTGGGCACCTTCCGGCTGCAGGGGGAGCCCATTATCCGGGAATTCTCCGTGGTTTTTCTGAAAAACACCCACCCGGAGGAAAAGATCCGTCTGTTTCTCGGCGGGGAAGGATGATGCCGCGCCGGGTTAAGAAGGTTGACAAACGGGAGAAACATGGTATCATATAGGAAATCGGGCGGGAGAGCATTCCCCGCACCCTGAGAGAAGGAAGCGAACCTATGAGCAGAATTCAGATCATGACGGATTCCGCCAGCGATATCTCCCGTGAGGATGAGCGGAAATACGACATTTCGGTGATCCCTTTCCCTATTACGCTTGGGGACAAAACCTACACCAGCCGGGTGGATTTTGACAACGACCGGTTCTATGCTCTGATGGCGCAGGTCGACGAGATCCCCAAGACCTCCCAGATCACGCCCTTCCAATTTCAGGAGATCTACCTGCGGGAGGCCAAAACCGGTGTCACGGATCTCATTCTGGTGCTGATAAACTCCAAGGGTTCTTCCACCTATGATAATTCCGTTCAGGCTATCGACCTGTTCTACGAGGAGTATCCCCAGTACCGGGATGTGTTCCGGATCCACAGCTTCGACGGCATGGGCTACAACGCTCTGTATGGCAGCCCGGTGGTGGAAGCGGCGCGGATGCGGGACGGCGGTGCCTCCGTGGAGGAGATCAAAGCGTATCTGACGGAGATTCTCCCCCGCAGACAGATCTATTTCGGCATCTATGAGTTGAAATACGCCGCCAAATCCGGCCGGATTCCCACCGCAGCGGCCTTCCTGGGCTCCAAGCTGAAATTGATGCCGATCATGAAGATTTTTGACCGTGCCATCACCACGGCTGCCAAGTGCCGGGGCGAAAAGAACCTGCTGGACAAGCTGGCGGATATGACCGTCGCGGATATGGAGCCGGGAACGCCCTATGAGCTGATCTACGGCAGCGATTACGACTGCGTGGAGAAGCTGCGGGAGCGGATGGTTCAGCGGCTGGGCTACGAGCCGGCGGCAGCCTATCAGATCGGTGCGGCGGTGGCGGCCAATGCCGGCCCCAAGGTAGCCGGTGCGGCCTTTACCCGCAAG
>JAQXIT010000026.1 GCA_029007925.1 Bacillota bacterium
GCCATGCCCGGCATCCATCACCGCAAGCCCGGCGTGATTCCCGCGGCGGCGGAGGCGCCCCATGTCCGTGCCGAGCTGATCTGCGACGGGCTCCATGTCCATCCCGCCTCCGTCCGGCTGGCCTTCGCCATTTTCGGCGGCGCCCGGATGGTGCTGATTTCCGACGCCCTGCGCTGCTGCGGTATGCCCGACGGCGAGTATGAGCTGGGCGGTCAGCCGGTGTTCCTGTCCGGCGGCGTGGCAAAGCTGGCCGACGGAACCCTGGCAGGCTCCGCCACCAACCTGTACGACTGCATGAAAAACGCCATTCTCTTCGGCATCCCCGAGGAGGACGCGGTTCGTGCGGCCACGGCCAATCCCGCCTGCGCCCTGGGCGTACAGGATAAGGTGGGCTCCATCGCTGTGGGAAAGCTCGCGGACTTCATCGTCTGCCGAAGCGATTACACCGGCAGACGGGTATTCCTCGGCGGCAAGGAATTGCAGTAAAATACGGAAAAAAGAGCGCGTTTTTCAGAAAACGCGCTCTTTTTCACATCATTTCCCCATTTTGAACCGCCAGAGGCGATCCTGATCCTCCCGGGAGGCGTAGCCGATGCCCACCCGGCGGTCGGTTTCCACCCGGCAGCGGAAGCCGTCGTCCTCAATCCAAAGGCCGCTTTCCCCGAAGATCCGCTCCCGGTTGAGCCGGCCGGTGATGCCCAGGCGTTTGGTCAGCTTTCCGGGGCCTTCCGCGTCCACGCAGGCCCGGATCAGCACGGCCTGAGGGTCGTCCACGTCTCCGGTGACGATGTTCAGCAGCCAATGGATCCCGTAGCACAGGTACACATACACGGTTCCGGCGTCGGCGTAGAGAACCTCGGTACGCCGGGTGCGGCCCTTGTGGGCGTGGCAGGCGGTGTCCTGTTCGCCCCAGTAGGCCTCCGTTTCAGAGATCCGCAGCCGCTGAATCCCTTCGGAAGTTTGCCGCACCAGCAGCTTTCCTACCAGATCCCGGGCGACCTCCGGACAATTCCGGTGATAGAATTCGTAATTCAGCATTGCGCGGCCTTTCTCAGTGGCGCTGGTCGGTGTCGGCGTAGGTTTCGCAGAAGCGTCCGGCGAAGGAGGGCTCCCGCCCGCCGGCGTACAGGTGGGAGGTGTCGCCGAAGGCGCTCATCCGGAAATAGGCCACGCCGTCCTGCCGCTCCTCGGTGGTGAGGACGGTAACGGAGCTGGGGGACGCGCAGGTGCCATGCCACAGCACCATGGGGGACACGTTCAGCAGCCGGCTCAGCAGGACGCATTCCAGCCCAAAGTGGCAGAATAATGCCACGGTGTCGTGATTTGGCTGCTGGGCACGGTAAATCTGGCCCTCCCGGACATAGCCATGCTTTGCCAGAAGAGCATCGAAGTTTTCGATGACCCAGTCATATTCCTGCCGGATTCCCGCGTTTCGGAAGCAGTCGGGCAGGCACCAGGCATCACGGTCGAAGAACCGGGGCTCCGCCGTCCAGTCGGCGGGAGGCCAGTCCCAGCACCGGTTCTGCTCCGTACCGTTGGGGAAGGTGAAGTCGGAGCGGTATTCCCGCAGCCAGGGCAGCACCTGCGCCTCCTGCCCCAGCGCCTTCAGGGTCAGGGACGCGGTATCCCGGGCTCTGCCCATGGGGGATACATAGACGGCGCGGATGTCCAGCTTTTCCAGCCGGGGAACCAGCAGCGCGGCTTCCTTCCAGCCGGTTTCGGTGAGGGAATCTATGGCGTAGTCCGGATCCGCGTGGCGAATAATCAGAAGTTTCATGGCGGTTATCTCCAAATCCGTTGATATTGACAGGTTTCCCTGATTATACGGGATCCAAACGGCTTTTGCAAGCCCCAAAACGAATACCGCCGCGGCACGCGAAAAAGAGAAGCCGCCGGAATTCCCGGCGGCTCCCAATCAAGAGGAGGAAAGAAAACTCAGTTCAGTTTGAAGAAATCCCCGGGATCCATGGGCTCGTCGTTATGGGTGACGGAAAAATGCACATGATCCCCCAGCGCGCACTCCAGCATGGCGCTGCTGCCTACGGTACCGATGGCCTGCCCCAAGGTGACCGTGTCGCCGGGCGCCACCGCCGGATCCTTGCTCAGACTGGAATAGGTGGTGACATAGCCGTCCTGGTGGCGGATCACCACGGTCACGCCCATGGTTTCGTCCTCATAGACGGTGTACACCGTTCCGTCCGCCGCGGCGCAAACCGCGGTTCCTTCTTCGGCGGCGATGTCGATGCCGTTGTGAACCCGCCAGTCCCGGGTGGTCGCATTGTAGCTCAGCGCATCCATGGCATAGTCGTGGATGGTCTCGCCGGAGACCGGCATACCGGTTCTGAGAGGCTTTTTCGTGCCTCCGGTGGGTTCCGGGTCTCCGATGGGCTGGGTAGCGCCGGCGGAGATGTCATCCCCCGTGGGGCTGATGACGCCCGTGTCGAAAGTGGGCGTCTGGAGCTGGGTGTCGTCTTGCTTCGCGTTTCGGTAGTACAAATAGCCGGAAATCCCGATGGCAGCAGCGCACAGGATCAGGGCTATGTAGTAGCCCTTACCGCCAAAGCTGCCGGTGTTTTTTCTGCTTTTCATAGAAGCACCTCCGAAGCTCAGTATTGCCAATATTTCGGATTCTAAACCAAAGATTGGGAAAAAAAAGAAAAAAACCCGCCGCCGCAGGGCCGGGAAATCATGGATTCCCTCTTGTTTTTTTTCGAAAGCCCGGTTATAATAGGGAAAGAATTGTGACAGGAGGTCATATTATGGCTGTTAAAATTGAAAAAGATACCATCATCGGCGACATTCTGGACGTAGCGCCTCAGTCCGCGCCTCTGTTCTTCGCCATCGGCATGCATTGCCTGGGCTGTCCTTCCTCCCGGGGCGAGACTGTGGAGGAGGCCTGCATGGTGCACGGCATCGACGCCGACGCGTTTCTGGAGCAGCTCAACCATTTCCTGGAGGCCTACGAGGCCGATCAGGCTGAGAAAAACGCCTAACCAAACCGGCAGTGCCATCCCGGGTTTGCCGGGATGGCACTTCTTTTCAGGAGGAATCCTATGAAGCTCCCCATCGGCGAGAGACTGCTGGCCTGCTGCAGTTATGTAAACCAAGGTGACCGGGTGGCCGACATCGGCTGCGACCACGGTTATCTGTCCATCCACCTGCTGACGCAGGGCATTGCCCGCTCCGTCATCGCCTCCGACATCAACGAACAACCCCTGCTGTCCGCCGTCCGCAACGCGGAGAAATTCGGTGTGGCGGATCGGATCCGGTTTTTTCTGTCCGACGGCCTGCGCAATGTCCCCCGGGATTTTGACACCATGATCTGCGCCGGTATGGGCGCGGACACCATGATCTCCATTCTGGAGGCCGCCCCGTGGCTGAGAAGCCCCCAATACCGGCTGATCCTCCAGTGCCAGTCCCGGCGTCAGGAGCTGCGGCGGTACCTCTGCGGTGCCGGCTGGCGGATCTCCCGGGAAACGCTGGTGAAGGAGGGGAGGTTTCTCTACCCCATTACCGAAGCCGTCTATGCCCCCGGCGAGACTCTGACCCCAGGCGGCTGCTATCTGCCTCCGGCACTGCTGGAAAGCGGCAGCCCGCTGCTGCCGGAATTCACCCGGCGGGTGCTGGACGGGCTGCGCCTCACCGTGGAGGGGCTTTCCCGCAGCGGCGGCTCCCGGTATGAAGCCTACCGCGCCGTTTTGGAGGAGCTGGAAGGGCTGCCTCCGATCCGGGAATTTCAAAAGGAGTGATTTTTATGCCTGTCGTGGCGGATATTCTGAAATTCATCGAAACTCTGGCGCCGCCGTATATGAAGGAGGATTGGGATCATGTGGGCCTGAACTGCGGCCATCCCGACGCTCCGGTGACCAAAATTCTGGTGGCGCTGGATCCCTTTGACGAGGCCATCGGGGAGGCGGAAGCCTTCGGCGCGGAGCTGCTGGTGACCCATCATGCCCTGATCTGGAAGCCGGACTTCGTGACAGACACCACCGCCCAGGGGCGGCGGACGCTGGAGCTCATCGAGCGGCACATTGCCCACATCAACGCCCACACCAATCTGGACTGCGCTCCCGGCGGCGTCAACGACGTGCTGGCGGAAACGCTGGGACTGCGGGACGTGGAAATTATCCGCCCCGCCGGTACCGACGGGCAGGGCCGCCCCTACGGTCTGCTGCGGATGGGCACCGTGGCGGAGCAGCCTCTGTCTGACTTTCTGGCTCATGTGAAATCCGTGCTGGGCTGTCCGGGACTGCGTTATGTAAACCCGAGCAAAACCGTCCGTCGGGTCGCCGTAGGCGGCGGCGCCTGCGCCGGGGGAATTGCGGAGGTTCTCGGCGCCGGCTGCGACACTTTCGTCACCGCGGATGTCCGGTACAACCAGTTCCGGGACGCTTACGACGGCGGCCTGAACCTGATCGACGCCGGCCACTTCCACACCGAGCGCCCGGTCTGCGCCTGCCTCGCGGCGAAAATCGCGGAGAAATTCCCGGAAGTGCAGGTAAAACTCTCGGAAAATCACGGCGATCCCATGAAATTCTTCTGAAATATGTTGATTTTTCCGCACAGGTTTGCTAAAATAAATCGGATATTTTTGAAACTACGAAGGGAAGATACTTATGTCCGGACATTCCAAATGGCATAACATCCAAAAGACCAAGGGCGCGCAGGACGCCAAGCGCGCGGCCGCCTTTACCAAAATCGCCAAGGAGCTGATCGTCGCCGTGAAGGAAGGCGGCAGTTCCGATCCCGCCTACAACTCCCGTCTGGCCACCGTCATCACCAAGGCCAAGGCCGCCAATATGCCCAACGACAACATCAAGCGCTGTCTGGAGAAGGCGGCGGGCGCCGGCGGCGATAACTACGAATCCATCACCTACGAAGGCTACGGCCCCGGCGGCGTGGCCGTCATCGTGGAGACCATGACCGACAACCGCAACCGTACCGCCGGTTCCATGCGCCACCACTTCGACAAATTCGGCGGCAATCTGGGCGCCGCGGGCTGCGTGAGCTGGAGCTTCGACAAGAAGGGCGTGCTGGTCATCGACAACGAGGACGGCGACTACGACGAGGACACCGTCATGATGGACGCCATGGACTGCGGCGCCGACGACTTTGAGGCCGAGGACGACTGCTTCACCATCTACACCGACCCCGACGACTTCAACGCCGTGGCCGATGCCATGGCCGCCAGGAAATACAGCTTCGTCTCCGCTCAGATCGAAATGGTTCCTCAGAACTACCAGAAACTGGAAAACGAGGAGCAGATCGCGCTGATGGAGAAGCTGCTGGACATCATGGAAGAGGACGACGACGTCCAGAACGTCTGGCACAACTGGGATCAGGACTGATTCCGCAATTTCAACGCCCCCGGATTGCCTTTGGCAGAAGATCATGAAATAGTATTGCGCCAAAATCGAAGAAACGGCATGAATGCAAGGCACGGACAGAAGAGCTTGTGAAGTTTCTTTGTGGAAAAGCAAGATCAATTTGTGAAACGGAGGTATGAGAATGAATGGATGGTTGTCAACAATTTTGTTTTCCGTCTGTGCTCTTTTTTCTGTTCCCGCATGGTTGATATCACACAAAGTGATACACCGGTTATATTTTAATCACTACAATCCTCTTGGGCTTTGGGATACATATTACACGGAAATGGAAAACATGCAGTTTGCAGCTGTAAAAATTATCCTCTGCATCTGTGTCCTCGCATTCCTCTTTTTCGTAGTATCTTCCTTTCTGCTCATGAGAAAAGGCAAGCCTAGAAAGCTGCTGTCACAAGCCCTTTTATCCCAAAGCGTGATTCTTTTGTGGCAAATCGGGCTCGTTGTGATTTCTGGCCTTGCTGCTTTTGTATCATTGCTGAATTTGATTGGGGCAGTATTGACGCTTCCGCTCTTGATTCTTTTGGTTATTACGCTAGAATTATTCTTGACTTTTGCGGGAGCCATACGCGGAATAGCGGGTATCTTGGCCTTGCGCCGCTGCAATTGCTTGTCTGCACAGAGTACACTTCTGCATTGTGTTCTTCAGTTCTTACCCATTATCAGTATAATTGATAACCTGTACCTGCATTCTAAAACTACAAGGGATAGTATTTCTTGATGGTTCGAAGTACAATGAATTGCACATCCTACACAGCAGCATTCTCCGGTAATAGCAGAAACCTGACAGACATCGAATGCTGAACCGTTTGCCGCCAACAGAGTGAAAGACTGGACACAAACAAATCCTCCGTATGGTTTTGACCGTACGGAGGATTCCCTGTTTTACGGGCACTGCCCGCTATCCGGGGGTGATATTTTTTTCTGCGGGAATTAAGGAAACCTTAAGCCTGTCCCTATTGACAGAACCGGTCTGTGTCGTTATACTGTTGTTATCCATACAGTTAGTACACTATCTTCCACAAGGAGGTTTTTCTCATGCTGGAAACCAGAAATCTGGTTAAAATCTATAAGCCCAAAAAGGGCGTGCCCGTCACGGCTCTGAACGGCATCAGCCTGAAATTCCCCGACAAGGGCATGGTCTTTCTGCTGGGTAAATCCGGCAGCGGCAAATCCACCCTGCTGAATGTGCTGGGCGGTCTCGACCGGTACGACAGCGGCGAGATTCTCATCAAGGGAATGTCCTCCAAGGATTTCCGCCAGCGGCACTTCGATTCCTACCGCAATACTTACGTCGGCTTCATCTTCCAGGAATACAATGTGCTGGACGAATTCTCCGTCGGCGCCAACATCGCCCTGGCGCTGCAGCTTCAGGGCATCAAGCCCACCAGCGAGCGGATCAACGAGATCCTGACGGAGGTGGATCTGGCGGGCTACGGCACCCGCAAGCCCAACGAGCTGTCCGGCGGTCAGAAGCAGCGGGTGGCCATCGCCCGGGCGCTGGTGAAGAATCCCAGGATCATCATGGCCGATGAACCCACCGGTGCTCTGGACTCCGCCACCGGCCGGCAGATTCTGTCCACGCTGAAAAAGCTGTCCTCCGACAAGCTGGTGATCGTGGTCTCCCATGACCGGGAGTTTGCCGAGCAGTACGCCGACCGGATCATCGAGCTGGCGGACGGCTCCGTCATCCGGGATGTGGAGCGGGTCAGCGAGGCGCTGCCTGAGATCTCGGAGCCGGTCTACGAAGAGGACGGCGTGTGCCTGCCCCGGGACTATGTCCTCACGGAGGAGGACAACCGTGCCATCTGCCGGTACATCCAGAAGATGGTCACCGAGGGCAAGGCGCCCCGGTTCTCTCTGGGCGGCGGCGAGCAGAACCGGAGCTTCCAGCCCACGGATCCGGCGAAGATCCAGACCTCTGCCGACGGCTACCACCTGATCAAATCCAAGCTGCCCATGCAGTACGCATTCAAAATGGGCGCTTCCGGCCTGAAGCACAAGAAATTCCGGCTGGTGATGACCATTCTGCTGTCCTGCGTGGCCTTTGTGATGTTTGGCCTGGCGGATACCATGGCGTCTTATGACTATGTCACCACCTCCGTCAGTTCTCTGGCGGATCCCAATTCCCAGATCACCTACGCCGCCTTTGAGAAGGAAATCGGCCATTCGTATTCCGGAGGGGACGACTGGTATTTCGATTACGACCGGCTGACCGACGCGGATTTCGACCTGATCCGGGAAAAAACCGGCCTCACCGCGTATCCCGTCTATTCCCGCAACGGCGGATGGCAATCGGGTGTTTATCTTG